>JADFNK010000126.1 GCA_022563405.1 Gemmatimonadota bacterium
AGAGGGGCAGGGGAGCTCGTGAAGCTGGCCGAGGAGCTGGAGGGGTAGATGGACCCGATAAGCATGGCCACGCTGAGCGGGGCCGCGAAGGCCGCCAAGGCGGTGTTCAATCTTGCGAAAGGCGTCGATAAGTCGGAGCTTCGGGCCGAACTTCTGGGGGCGGTAATCGAGCTTCAGGAGAAGATTCTGGAGCTTCAGGTCGAGATGGGATCTCTTTTGGACGAGAACCGGAGCCTCAAGGAGGCGGCAGCTTTGAACGACATGGAGTTCAAAGACGACGGGATGTACTGGGACGGCGATGAAGGCCCCTACTGCCCGACGTGCATCCCCCAAGGGGTTGCTGCCCGCGTCTCGAGGAGTCCGGACGGATATCAAGTGTGCAACGTCTGCCATCGCGCACCAATAGGAGCTCCGCTCCCAGAGGGACGGTAAGGGCCGACTATGCCCAAACTATGACGGTGGCTATCCCCGTTATCCCCTATTTCGCCCTTTCGGTGCTTTTCGGGCGAAACGCAAAAGGTTAGGTTCTACGCCACTAAAGGCACTATTCCTACTTCGCCGGGATGGTGGAATTGGTAGACGCACCGGACTCAAAATCCGGCGGGCTTCGGCCCTTGCGGGTTCGAGTCCCGCTCCCGGCACTGGATTTCCAGCGGTTTTCCACGTTCGGCGCGGCGCCGGGTCCGTAATTGGTTCCGCCACGTGCCTTACTCGCCACACGGCTTTCCCAGTACGTGCCAGCGGTCGTCGGCGCCGTCGCGCCGCACTTCATCGGCGACCGGGAATCCCTTAAATTAAGGTCTGTCTAGGCTCAGGAGCGCGTCCGTTTCAGGCCTGTCCAATCTCGGGGTTTGTGGCGTGCACGGGCGGTTGTGACCGGTTAACGGAGAGGAAATGACTGAAAACGGGAGTGGGGGGAAGAATAGCCTGACGATTCGGGATAACCGGACGGGGCGCGAGTACGAGATCGACATCCACGAGGGTGATGTCATCCGCGCCATGGATCTCCGGCAGATCAAGGTCGACGAGGGCGATTTCGGAATGATGTCCTACGATCCCGGGTTCAAGAACACGGCCTCGACCATAAGCACCATCACCTACATCGATGGGGGAAAGGGGATTCTTAGGTACCGTGGATACCCGATCGAACAACTTGCGGAGCACAGCACGTTCCTCGAAGTCGCGTATCTGCTGCTGAACGGAGAGCTGCCGACCCAGTCCGAGCTGGACGAATTCGTGCACGACATCACGAACCATACGTACGTGCACGAGAATATCCGGACGGTCATGAACGGCTTCCGGTACGACGCCCATGCCATGAGCATGTTGATCAGCAGCGTGGCCGCGCTCGGAACGTTCTATCCCGAAGCGAGGGACGTCCATGACGCGAAGAACCGGCGGCTTCAGATCCACCGGCTGGTGGCGAAGATGCCGACGCTCGCGGCATTCACCTATCGGCACCATCAGGGCCTCCCGCCCGTGAATCCGGAGAACGAGCTCTCGTTCACGGCCAACTTTCGCAACATGCTGTTCCACATCGGGGGGGGTGAGTACAAGGCGAATCCGGTGGTCGAGCGTGCGTTGGACATTCTGTTCATCCTCCATGCCGACCACGAGCAGAATTGTTCGACCACGGCGATGCGGGTCATCGGGAGCAGCGACGCGGACCCCTATTCCGCTCTAGCTGGAGCGATGGGAGCGCTTTTCGGGCCGCTCCACGGCGGTGCGAACGAGGCGGTCTTGAAGATGCTCCGGAGGATCGGGACGATGGACAACATTCCTGCGTTCATGGAGGGGGTGAAGCGCAAGGAGGAACGTCTGATGGGCTTCGGGCATCGCGTCTACAAGGCGTACGATCCGCGCGCGAGCATCATCAAGAAGGCCGCCGACGAGGTCTTCGAGGTCACGGGGCGAAACCCTCTTCTCGACATCGCGCTCGAGTTGGAGAAGATCGCACTCGAGGACGACTTCTTCGTCTCCCGAAACCTGTATCCGAACGTCGATTTCTATTCGGGCCTCATTTACGAGGCGCTGCAGTTTCCGGTGGAGATGTTCCCGGTGCTCTTCGCGATTCCGAGGACGGTCGGGTGGCTGGCGCAGTGGGATGAACTCCTCGAAGACCCGGAGCTGAGCATCGCCCGCCCCAGGCAGATCTACGTGGGGAGCGCACAGCGTGACTTTGTTCCCATGGAGAAACGGTAGGCCGAGCCACCCCCCGAGCCAGCTCCGCGCTAGGATACACGCATGACCGTTGCACCGATCGACGTCGCCCATCTCGGTCTTCGTGGAGTGATCTCTTCTTATTGGATCGACGGTCCCGAGCCGGCGATCGTGGACCCGGGCCCCTCCACCTCGCTCGACGGCCTCGAGGCCAGCTTAGCTGAACTAGGCGTGGGGCTCCCTGATATCCGGCATGTCCTGCTCACGCATGTGCACCTCGATCACGCGGGTGGGACCGGCCACCTGGTCTCTCGCCTTCCGCATCTCCAGGTGCATGTTCACACCGATGGCGCGCCTCACATGGCCGATCCTGAGCGCCTGGTGGCCAGCACCCGCAGGACGTTCGGGGAGGCACATGATCGCCTGTGGGGGGACGTCACACCGGTCCCGGCAGAGTGTATTCGACCTTGGGAGCCGGCGGGACGTGCACCGGCTTCTATGCCGATTCCCGGGGTTCGAGCCTTCGCCACGCCGGGCCACATTTCGCATCATGTTTCCTACTTGGCCGAGGCCGACGGGACCTTCGTGGCGGGGGATGCTTTAGGTGTGATCCTCGCGCCCGGTGCCCCGAGTTATCCGCCGACCCCACCGCCTTCCGTCGACGTACCGGCTTGGCTGGAAACCCTCCACACCCTCGAGTCGGTTGACCCAGACACCTTCGGCGTCTCCCACTTCGGCATACACGACGATTTTATGGGCCGCCTGTCCGAGATGCGGGAGCGGCTGTCGGCGCTTCGTGACCGAGTCGAAGCCGCCCTGGAATCGGGAAACGACTCCGACCGCGACGTATACGAGGACGAAATTCGGGAGGCGATATCGGTGTTTCGGCCGAGGGAGGAAGTGGATGGGTACTTCGACGCCTTCAGCGCCGCGGTCGATTGGGATGGCATGCGGCTCTACCTCGAGCGGGCGGCTCGCGCGTAGTGCACGGCGGGGGTTGCGAACCGAGCAAAACGGAATAATCTGAAAAGATGGTGCGAATAATGTGCGCTCCTCGCCGGGGGACGGAAGAGGAGAACGGAAGAGACGGAAGAGATAGAGCGGGTGGCCCATGATGGGACGACTCCGCTCCATGACCCCCGTCCTGCTTGTTTTCGCCGCCGTGTTTTTTGCGAATGCCGCCAGCGGCGATCCCACCGGGCCGGAGAGCACGGCGGCCGACATCACCGAACCGCCACGCGGCCTGACGCTGGCCGAGACGCAGGCGCTTCGTGTCGGCAACGAGTTCGGCTTCAAGCTGCTCCGGTGGCTGTTCGCGGAGCGGGAGGATGAGAAAGCCAACGTCTTCATCTCGCCGCTCAGCGTGTCCATGTCGCTGGGGATGCTGCTCAACGGGGCGGGCGGCGAGACCTTCCAGGCCATGGGGAACACGCTCGGGCTGAACGGCCTCATGGTGGCGGAGACCAACGAAGCGTACAAGGCGTTGACGGAGCTGCTGGTGCAGCTGGATCCCAGCGTCGAGCTTCGAGTGGCCAACAACTCCTGGCTCGAAGAGGGTTTTCGGATTCGGCGCGACTACCGGAACCGACTGGAGGAGGCCTTTGGCGCGCGGATTGAGTACGTGCGCTTCGAGGAGCCTGAGATGGCCGGCGTGATCAACCGCTGGGTGGGCGAGAGCACGGAGGGGAGAATTGGGAACCTGGTCACGCCCGAGGAGTTCACCGGCTTGGTCGCGCTACTGGTCAACACGGTCTACTTCAAAGCGGACTGGACCTACCCGTTCGACCCCGCCAATACCGTGACGGTAGATTTTCAGCGGGCCGACGGCTCCACGGTGAGCGTGCCGTTGATGGGTCAGGAGTTGGACGCACGCGTGGGCGGCGGTGAGGGCTTCGGCGAGGACTTCGTGGTGGTGGACCTACCCTACGGCGCCGAGGCCTTCTCGATGACGGTCGTGGTTCCCGTCGGCGACGCCACTCTAGCCGAGCTGGTGGGAGGAATGGACCAGGCGCGCTGGCAGGAGGTGATAGATGCACTACGCGGCGAAGCGCGAACGGAAATTCGGCTGCCCCGCTTCGAGCTTTCCTACGAAAAGGTACTCAACGGAGTCCTGCAGTCATTGGGCATGGAAGTGGCTTTTGATCCGTCGAGAGCGGACTTCGGCTGGATGCTGGCGGACGCGGACGCGGGGCTCAGGATCAAACCCCACATCGGCTGGGTGAAGCAGAAGAGCTTCATGAAAATAGACGAGGGGGGGACGGAGACCGCCGCCGCTACGGGCACGGCTTACGCCACCTCGCCCAATTCCCTCATCCAGGCCGACCGGCCGTTTCTGTTCGCCATCCGTGAACGGACGTATGGCACGATCCTTTTTCTGGGTATCGTGACGGACCCGACCGGTTGAGCCTGGTCCCTTCTGATTTGACGAGGAACGAAATGGAGATGTCCGGAGGTAACCCGCGGCTTGGCCTGTTGTTCGGCTTTCTGATGATGACACCGGCTGCGCTCATCGCGCAGGGCGGGCTCGGGACGGAGAATGGAGAGTGGCGTTATCTGGGTGGGGACGCGGCCCATACGCGTTATTCGCCCCTGGACCAGATCGACGCCAGCAACTTCGAGGATCTGGAAGTCGCATGGATTTGGCGAGCCGACAACTTTGGCCCGACCGTCGACTACGCCTTCAAATCCACGCCGAGTTTTGTCGACGGCGTGCTCTACACCGTGGTCAGCGAGCGGCGCCAGGTGGTGGCCATCGACCCTGCTACGGGAGAAACTCTTTGGGTCTTCCGCGAGCCCAACACCTTGCGGTTCGAGCGCTCCATGCGGCAGAACTATGGGAAGGGAGTTGCCTACGCGGAGATCGATGGCCGGGGGGTGATCTACATCACGACACCCGGCTTCTTCCTCCACGCACTCGACGCCAAGACCGGTCAGCCGCTGGAGGGGTTCGGAAGGCCCGTTCCGATTGAGGGGTTCCCGGAAACGGGGGTCGTGGACCCCTTGGAAGATCTCGTGAGGGACTGGCTTCCTTTTGAGGAGCTCGGTCAGCCGTTCGATCATTACGCGGGCATTCCCCGGGAAATCGGGATGATCACCAGCTCGGCGCCGCCCATCGTCGTAAACAACGTGATCGTGGTGGGTAATTCCCACGAACAGGGATACAACCAGACCCGGGTCGAAAACGTGCCCGGCGACATCATGGGGTACGATGCCCGAACGGGTGAGTTCTTGTGGAAATTTCATGTCATCCCGAGGCCGGGCGAATTTGGCCATGAAACATGGGAGAACGGCTCGTGGCTGACCGCGGGGGACGTCTCGTCGTGGGCGCCCATGTCGGCGGACCCCGAGCTGGGCCTCGTGTACATTCCCACCAACCCGCCGACGATAGACTTTTACGGCGGCTTCCGCCCGGGAGACAACCTCTTCGGCACGAGTGTCATCGCCCTCGACGTCCAGACCGGAGAGCGGGTGTGGCACTTTCAGACCGTTCATCACGACATCTGGAACTTCGACAATCCCACCGCCCCGATCCTGCTGGACGTCACGGTGGACGGAGAACCGACGCCGATCGTGGTTCAGACCACGAAACAAGGCTGGGCCTTCACGTTCAACCGGGAAACCGGTGAACCCATTTGGCCCATCGAGGAACGGTCGGTGCCCCAGTCCGAGGTGCCGGGAGAGCAGCTGTCTCTCACCCAGCCGTTCCCGACGTGGCCGCTGGCCTACGAAGAACAGGGGCTCACCGAGAACGACCTGATCGATTTCACACCCGAGCTCCGCCTCGCTGCCCTGGAAATCATTCAGAACTACCGGATCGGCCCCATCTTCAACCCTCCTATCCAGATGGGCCATCCGTCCGGACTGCGCTCGTTCGTCAGCTGTCCGTCGGGAGCGACCAACATCACGGGTCCGACGTCGGCGGATCCGGAAACTGGGATTCTCTACGTGTCGTCCAACAAGGGATGCAGATCCGAAAGGCTCGTCCCCGGCCGCGATATCGACCAACCCGACGACATCATGACCACGGGCACGACGCTTTCGCAGTATGCCGTTCTCGATCGCGGAAATTTCAGGGGCCCTCAAGGGCTTCCGATTCACAAGCCGCCCTACGGACGGATCACGGCCATCGACATGAACACGGGAGAGCACCTCTGGTGGATCCCCAACGGGGACACACCGGAGCGAATCAAGAACCACCCCGCGCTACAAGGCGTGGATCTGCCCAATACCGGTCAGACATCGAAAGCCATCACGATGGTTACGCGCACGCTGCTCTTCACCGCCGAGGGGAGCGGTGGTGAGCCACGTCTCCATGCCGTGGACAAGCGGACGGGTGAGCGCCTGGGCACGATCGATCTGCCCGCCGTCGGCCAATACGGGATGATGACCTACATGCACGAAGGGGATCAATACATCGTGGTGCAGACTGGAGGAAGGACCCCTGGAGCGCTGGTGGCACTGCGGCTCCCGTGAGGCGTTCTTTGGCTAAGGTCGTGTCCGGGCTGATCTGGGCTCTGGTCCTGGCGGCATGCGGACCGGTCCAGCAGCCCGAGACTGCTGCCCCTTTTCCCGACTCGTCACAGCCCGAGGCTGCTGTGCCTGGGGCTGCTACGCCTGAGGCTGCTGCGCCTGCCGGCAGCTCGGTATTGGACGGCGTATTCACGGCGCGGCAAGCTTCTGGGGGTGAGACCAGCTTTCAGCAAGTGTGCGCGGCGTGCCACAGTATCACCGAGTTCAGGGGCGGCAGGTTTCGGTTGGCCTGGGCGGGCCTCACCGTAGGGGATCTCTTTCAGTCGATATCGACATTGATGCCCAAAGACGATCCGGGCGTCCTGAGCCCCGAGGAGTATTTGGCCATCATCAGCTATCTGCTGAGGGAGAACGGCTACCCGGCAGGCGAGGAGGACCTGCCGACTGACACCTCCGCACTTCGCTACATACGCATCGTGGCGGGAGCCTAGCGTCTCATTGCCGGCTCCAGGCAGTTTCGGTCGATCCTTTTGGCACTCACCCGAAGCAGGATAAAGGCCCATGCACCAACTTCGTCAACTTACGCCCGCACTGATGTTCCTGGCCGTAGCCGTCGGTGTCAGCTTCTCCTCGGCCCGGCCTGCGCGGGGGCAGTCCGTGCTGGAGCGGACTCCGAACCTCGCCGCCGGCTGGACCGGCACCGAGGGCACCGCCTACTTCAATTTCCTCCACCGATTCTGGAAAGTGGACGCTGGAGATGAGAGCAAGATCCTGAACTCGCCCACGTTCGTTTTCGCCTATTCCTTGCCTGGCCGTACGCT
>JADFNK010000042.1 GCA_022563405.1 Gemmatimonadota bacterium
GCACGCCTGGTCTCCAGCGAGGATCTCGCTTCGGCCGTCGGCGAACTCGCCGACGCCGAGCGTGATCGAATGTCGAATCTCTACGTCGCCGTAGCTGAAGCCATACGCTGTTTGGGCGAGGGAGACGGGGCGGGAGCCGCGGAGGCTCTCCTCCGAGCAGCGTCCTTGGAGGAGGGGCTGGACCATCCCGACCGTGCGGAAGCCTGGGCCGCCGCGGCCGTTCGCGCCGCCCGCGAGGAGCGTGACAGACGTCCTGTCTCACTGGCCCTCCGTCGCCGGGCCCGGGCCGAGGGTGCGCAAGGCAAGCTGGTGGAGGCGCTGAAGCGCTACGAAGAGGCCCATGAGATCGCCCGCGATTCCCTCGATTTCCAGGGAGCCGCCGAAGCCGCAATCGGCGCCGGCAACATCTTGGAGCAGCAAGGGAGTTGGGACGACGCCGAAACATGGTATCGCCGTGCGCTCGATATCATGGAGGCAGACGGGAGAGAGGGGCCGGAAATGTGGCACGCCCAACTCAACATCCACATCGTTCTCCGCTCCACCGGGTCCCTCGACGAGAGCCTCGCCTGGCTCCAAGAGGCGTCGGACTCGGCCGAGCAGATCGGCGACGAGACCGCCGCTCCCTTTCTAGAAAACGCCTGGGGTCAGCTCCGCATGGCGTCCGGTTCGTTCACAGAGGCGGAGCCTCACTTCCGGCGGGGCCTATCGGAGGCAGCGGACGCGGGAGCCCGTGTGACCATCCGACTCAACCTGGCTGAGGCTCTCCTCGCCCAGGACCGTACACTGGAGGCTACAGAAGAGGCTCGTGAAGCAGAACGTGAGGCCCTCGCCTCGGGGATCGTACCCAAGCTCCCCGAAGTCTACCGCATTCTGGGGCGAATTGTCTCAGCGCAGGACAACCCCGACGCCTTCGTCTTCTTCGAGCGAGCCCTGGACATCGTGCGTGAGCGGCGCCTCCCGGCCCTGGAGGAGGCACTCACCCTCCAGGCGTACGCCGAGTCCGAGGCCCGGCGCGGCGAGGACGATGCGGCGCAAGAATTGCGGGAACGGATGACGCAGCGATACCGCGCCCTGGGAATGAGCGACATGAGGCAGACCTGGGCGGACTTCTACGGCCCCGGGCCAAGACCGACCGAGAATGAACGATCACAACACAACGGTGAAACTGATGCATAGAATCCATCGACAAGGAGCTTGGGCCCTGAGAAACGGCGCGACGGCCCTTACCGCCCTCATGGCCTGCGCGCTGCTGTACTCTTGCGGAAACCTCACCGCGGGTGGCCGGACCGGAAACGCTACCGTGACGGTCTCTGGCGACGCGGCGAACGCTCAAGGTGCGGTGCCTCGGCGCGCGGTCGAGCTCTCTCTGAGAGCCCCATTGGCGATGTCGGGCGGAGAACCGGAAGGCGAGGTGCGGGCAGACTTCTTCCTCTTCTTGGAAACGGCGGACGGGAGCTCGATTCCCTTGTCGGAGGATCAGATCCAGATCCGCCTCGACGTCCAAGGGAGGCAAGAGGTCGACGCGGTGGATCACATGATCGTACCGACAGGGCAGTACAGTCAGCTGCGGATCGTCTTCACGGACATCCGGGTCGAGGTGGCGGGCGGCCTGATCATCAATGGCGTGCCCGTGGTCGGAGAGGTGAGGGTTGAACTCAAGGACGTGTCTCTCACGGTCACCCGGCAGTTGAACCTGAACATCGAAGAGGGCGAAAGCGTTTTCTTGCTGATGGATCTCAACGCCAACACCTGGCTCCAGGCCGTGGACCCGGTGCTTAGGGTGATCATGGAGGAAGTCTTCGCGAACGCCGTGTCGGTGGAGGTGCGGTAGGATCTGGCCTCGTCGGAGACCGGTCGGGCGCTATTCCACCTTCCGAACCCAGCGCTCTCCGTCCCTGAGGTGATACTTTTTCATCACCCCGTCGAATGCCTCGTCGAGGTCGATCCCCTGTTCGTTGGCCATACACAGGATGACGAACAACACATCGGCCAATTCCTCGGCCATGTCCTGTTCGCTCTCGTCGGGTTTCTTGGGTTTGGTACCGAACCGGTGGTTGACCAACCGTGCCAACTCGCCCACTTCCTCTATGAGACGAGCGAGGTTGGCCAGGGGCGGCCAATAACCCTCCTCGAACTGGGAGATCCACTCGTCCACCCGGCCTTGGGCGGCCATCAGGTTGCGGGCACCGGGGTCTGTCATGGGACCAGTACCAGCTTGCCGAATCCACCGTGTTCGGAAAAATGGGCGGGTCGCATTCTGGCTCCGTGGTAAAAGACGACGAGGGTGGGCGCGAAGAGTACTTTCAGGGCCACCGACCCAGCAAGCGCGGAAACCAACGCTTGATCTGTGCGGTCCTACTCGTCTGTCTTATCGTTCAACACTACCTTCGACCCTCTCCGGGAGCCCCGGAGCGTGATCGGAGGCTTCCGCGCACCCCCTCCCAGGAGCCGTCCGAGCAACATGGAGGATCGAAGGGCCGAACCCGGAGCCTCTACACCAATAGGCGACAACGCCGAGCATTCCGATTCCTCGCACGCCCCCGACGAAACACTGGGGGGTTATCTGGAAGTCCATGAGCGCCCCCCCGCTTTTACTGGCTCCGACGGGCAGCCGTACACCGCTTCGATCGAGGTCGAGTCTGTGGAGGACCTCACCACCCCTTACGTGGCTTACTTGGTCTTTCCACGATGGGCCGGAGCGGGCCTCGGCATCGTGGGTCACGTGGAGACGCCTGTGCTGTGGAAGGGGAGGAGTCGGGACGAGGTGCTAGGCCTGGCCCATGCGCTCCGCCTCACCGAGGTCAAGCGCCTGTTGGACGAAGCCATTCAACGGAAAAACGGGGAAGACTGAGCAGTGAGTGCGGCCGAAGCTCCGTTTCTCCGCATCACCGAGATTTTCCACTCCATCCAAGGCGAATCATCCTGGTCGGGGCTACCGTGTACGTTCGTGCGGCTGACCGGCTGCCCTCTCCGATGTGTGTGGTGCGACACGGAGTACGCCTTCCATGGAGGCGAACGCCGAACCCTCGACGAGATCGTCGACGAGGTCCGCTCGATCGGAACGTCACTGGTCGAGATCACCGGGGGAGAGCCCTTGGCGCACCCCAATGCCTACCTACTCACGGAGCGCCTACTCGACGAGGGCTTCACGGTCCTCGTGGAGACCTCCGGGGCGTTCGACGTGGCCCCGCTCGACCCCCGTGCGCACCGAATCATGGATCTCAAGTGCCCAGGAAGCGGGGAGAGCGAAAAGAACCTTTGGGAGAACCTGGATCATCTGACTGATCTGGACGAGGTGAAGTTCGTGGTACTCGACCGGGCGGACTACGAATGGGCGAGGGACACGATCCGGGAGCGCGGCCTCGACCGCCGACTCGAGCAGGACACGCTTGGCGATCTTCTCATGTCACCCGTTTGGGGTGCCTGCAACCTTCTCGACCTGGCCGACTGGATTCTCGAGGATCGACTCCCGGTTCGACTCCAGACGCAGCTCCACAAACACATTTGGGACCCGGACGCCCGGGGTGTCTGAGCCGGACCCCGATCTACCGGTGGTCTCCGACGCTCGCTTGCGTCGACTCCAGGACCGTCTCTCCCGCCTGCCAGAGGCCGGAACCGAACCCGAGCCACTCGAGGGTCACACGGAGGCGGCCGTATCACTGATCATCCGGGCATCCGCTGAACTCGACGTTCTCCTGATCAAGCGCGCCGAGTCGGAGCGGGACCCGTGGTCCGGGCATATCGCGCTCCCGGGCGGACGCAGAGACATCGGGGACGTGAGTCTCGCGCGCACGGCGATCCGAGAGACCTCCGAAGAGACCGGTGTGGAGCTCTCCACGTCCGGATGGCCTCTGGGCAGCCTCAAGCGACTCGTGCCGAGTCACCCGAATTTGCCCCCCATTACCATCACACCCTACGTGTTCGGCGTGCCGGAACACGTGGAGGCAAGAGTGAACTCGTCGGAGGTCGATCAGGTGCTCTGGATGCCACTCCCCGTTCTGCTCGACCCGAAGACCCGCGGGACCACGACCATTCCTCTACCCGAAGGCCCAGCGGACTTCCCCTGCTACCATGTCGGCGGTCACACGATCTGGGGACTCACCTTCCGGATTCTATCGGAGTTCGGCGAACTCGCGGGCGGACTCTGATCCGACCCACTCCGCCTACTCGACCCACTCCGCGATGAAGACGTTCGTCTCGCCCTCCTGGGCCTGATTCCGATTCGACCCCCAGACCAGATACCGTCCATCCGGACTGAACACCGGAAAACCGTCGAATCCGTCCAGATAAGTGATACGCTCGAGCCCGGTCCCGTCCTCATTGATCAAATAGAGATCGAAATCCCGCCCCGAGGGATCGTCCATGTTCGACGCGAAGATGATTTTTTCGCCGGAGGGGTGCCAATACGGGCCGAAGTTGGCGACCCCGTTGTCTGTCACCTGGGTCTGATTCGATCCATCCGCGTTCATGACGTAGATCTCGAGCTCACTGGGCCGAATCAGTCCGTCCACCAAAAGCGACGTGTAGTCCTCGATCTCCTCCGGAGTGGTGGGGCGAGAAGCTCGGTACACGACCTTGGACCCGTCCGGAGAGTAGAAGGGCCCCCCGTCGTAACCCATGGTGTCGGTGAGGCGAAGGACGTCGGATCCATCCGGCTTCATCGAGTAGATGTCGAGCTCGCCGTCCCGCATCGACGTGAACACGATACGATCGCCCACCGGAGAAAACGTCGCCTCAGCGTCGTACCCGAAGGAATGGGTCAACTGCTGGAGGTTCGATCCGTCCGCATCCGCAACGAAGATGTCGAAGCTGGGGTACACCGCCCATACGTAACCGAGGGAGAAATCGGGCACGGCCGGACAGGCCTCAGCGAAGTGGTGGGTCGAGGAATAGAGGATCTTGTCGCCCGCCGGATAATAGTACGAGCAAGTGGTTCGCCCCTGACCGGTGCTCAACAACTCGATGTCGCCCCCGTCGACCGACATGGTGTAGATCTGGTCGCAACCGCCGGCTCTGGGTGTGGACTGGAAGATCAGCTTCGTGCCGTCGAACGAGAAATACGCTTCGGCGTTCTCTCCCTCGAAGGTGAGTTGGCGTATGTTCCGGAGATGGACCTCTTGAGTCGCTTGCGCCACTTGAGCCGCTTGCGCCACTTGGGGTTGATCCACAGCATTGGCCCCGGTGGAGGCCAGAACGAGAAGTCCTGTGGCGGTGGCGAGCTTGATGAGTGAGAACATTCAGAATCTCCAGAGGATGATCGATGTCTAACGTACTGACCGTCTTCGCGGCGCTCTTAGCCGGGCTCACTCTTGCGAGCCCGGCCACCTCCTTGTCTGCGCAGCAAGCCGTCGACTGTCCCGATGTCGATCAGCTCACCGCGGGCATGGATCCGGCCCTCGCCCACATAAGGTACCTGGCCGACGACGCCCTCGAGGGCCGCGGAGCGGGAACGAACGGAGCCCGCTGCGCAGCACAGTACATCGCCGACCAATTTGAAGCCATCGGCCTCGCCGGCGCCGGGCCGAACGGAAGCTACTTTCAGGCATTTCCGATCCCCGCGGGCGTCGTTCTCGGCGCCGGAAGCACACTCCGGACCCCACAGAGCAGCTACACCCTCAGCGAAGACTGGATCCCGTTCGGGTACTCCGCATCGGCCGCCATTACGGGCACATTATTGTACGGGGGTGACGGGATCAACCGCCCCGGGGATCCGGACAACGAGTATCCCACACTCGACATCACAGGCCGCATCGTGGTCGTTGAGGACGGTGACCTTCGAGCTCCACTGAGCCAGGCCCTCCAGACGGATGCCCACTTCAAGGCATCGGTCGCGGCGGGTCGAGACGCCGGCGGGATGATCGTCCTGCTCGGCGACGGCCGCGCGCTTCCCGACCTGTCTGGAGAAACGCGGGCGGCCTTGGGTATTCCGGTGGCCGCGGTCCGCGGCGACGCTGCGGACCGCATTCGGCAGGCCGCGCGACGTGGCGACCGCGTTTTCCTCGCGGCCTCCGTACAGCCACGAGCGGTGGAGGCCCGAAATGTCGCGGCGCTGCTGCCCGGGTCCGATCCTACCCTCGCCGACGAGGTCCTGATCATTGGAGCCCACTACGATCACCTCGGATTCGGGGGCGAGGGCTCGCTCGATCCGGACGTCAGAGAGGTTCACAACGGTGCGGATGACAACGCGAGCGGAACGTCAGGCTTGATCGAGATCGCGCGGGCCCTGTCCGAGAGTGATCGCCGGCCGGCCCGTTCCGTTCTGTTCCTCGCCTTCACCGGGGAGGAGAAGGGTCTGTGGGGCTCGAGTCATTACGTACGAAATCCCCTGCTGCCCATTGAAAGGACCGTCGCCATGCTCAACATGGACATGATCGGCCGGTTGGAGGGTGGAACCCTCATCGTCCACGGCGTCGGCACGGCGGAGGAGTGGACGGACGTGCTGCTGGCCGCCAACCAATCCACGGCCCGGCCCCTCAGTATCGCCACGACGCCGGAAGGGTTCGGTCCCTCGGATCACGCTTCGTTCTACGGAGAAGGATTACCCGTCCTGCACTTCTTCTCCAACACACACGTCGACTACCACCGCCCCTCAGACGATTGGGAAAAGATCGACATCGAGGGTCTCGGCCGGATCGTGGATCTCGTGATCGAAGTTGCGTTCGACTTGGCTGGGGTCTCCGGCTCGGACGAACGGATCGCGCTTACGCCCATCGAGCCTGACCTGGCTGCTGCCCACGGGCAAGATCCGTCCGCCTCCACCACCGGCGGCGGATATGGTCCATACCTCGGCACGATCCCGGACATGGTTCCGGTCGACTCCGGGCTACGGTTGACCGGCGTCCGCGAGGGTAGTCCGGCGGCCATCGCGGGCATCAGGGGGGGCGACGTCGTGGTGGAGTTCGGCGGTAACCAGGTGGGAGACATCTACACATACACGTACGCCCTACAAGAACACGAGCCCGGCGATTCCGTCGAGATCGTGGTCCTACGCGACGGCGAGCGGCTGACCTTCACGGCGGTGCTCGGGGACAGGCGGTAGTAGCGGGGCCCTTCGACAACAGCCTTTACGTTCGCCCGTAGAGGAGAACGCTACCCGAGCAAGTCCAACTGCTCGACCGGTACTGCTTGCCCCTCTTTCCCACCTTTCCCCTCTTCCCCGTTCCCCGTGTTCCCCCCGTTCTCCTCTTCCGCCTCGCTCTTCCCGCCTGCGTTCTCCTCTTCCGCCTCGCTCTTCTTGCTCGTGGTCTCGCTGTACGCTCGCGTCACCTCCACCACCCGGTCGTCCTTGGTGGCCGGTTGAACCAGTTGTTTTCCCTGCGTTCGTCGCCCCTGAGACGGGACTTCATCAGCGTGGAGGCGTACGACCTTCCCGCTCGCCATCACGACCATGACCTCGTCTCCCTCGAGCACCTCCAACGCGGACACGACCGCGGCCCCACGCGCTGATCCGTCCCCTGGGGGGACCGCCAGCGTCCCCAATCCACCACGCTTTTGGAGCGGGAATTCGCCCACCTCGGTGCGTTTTCCCCTCCCATCCTCCATGATGGTCAACACCCATGCCTCCCTACGGATGAGCAGCATCCCGACAACGGCGTCGTCGCCCTTCAGGTCGATGCCCTTCACCCCCTGCGCGGTGCGCCCGAGAACCGACAGATCGGACTCCGGAAAGCGGATCGCCCTGCCGGCCTTGGTGATCAGCATGACCTCGCCCTCACCGTCGGAGAGGCGCACATCCATTATGCGGTCGCCTTCCTTCAGCCCCGCCGCGATCACACCCCCCGCCCGTGGATTCGCGAAATCCGAAAGCTTGGTCCGTTTCATGAGGCCGTTCTTCGTGAGGAACACGACAAAACGATCGGCAGTGAGATCATCCGCGGGCAACATCGCGACGATCGCGTCGCTTCGATCAGCCTGGGTCAGCGCGTAGATCGACTGCCCTCTCGACGCTCTTCCCCCCTCGGGTACATCCAACACCGGAAGAAAATGGAGATGCCCATTCTCGGTGAAGGCGAGCAACCAGCCCTGCGTGCGCGCCACGAAGATCCGCTCGAGATAGTCGTTCTCGAACCGCTCCATCCCGGCCAAGGCCTTCCCGGATGAGACCCGGCGCCGATAGAGATGCATCGGAATTCTCTTTACGAACCCCTCATGGCTGACCGTGATCACCGCGTCTTCGTCGGCAACCGTGTTTTCGACCTGCACCTCCGCCGACTCGTCGTCCTCTAGAATGACCGTTCGCCGCGCATCCCCATACTTCCCGACGATCTCGTCGAGCTCCTCGAGCATGATCTCGAGCTTTCGCGCCTCACTCCCGAGTATCTCTTTCAAGCTCTTGATGATGGTGTTGAGTTCCTTGAGCCTCCTCTTGATCTCGTCCTGCTCAAGCGCCGTCAACTTGGCCAGTCGCATGTTGAGAATGGCGTCCGCCTGGATCTCCGAGAGTCCGAGCAGGTCCTGCAGCTTCAAGGAGGCCTCCGACCGGTCCGTCGACCCTCGGATGATCTTTATGACCTCGTCGATTGCTCCGAGGGCGCCCACCAACCCCTGCGCGATGTGTTTTTCCGCCTGCGCTTTTTCGAGATCATGCTGCGACCGGCGCTGGATGACCTCGACGCGGTGATCCCTGAAACGCTCGAGAAGCTGCACCAGAGTGAACTCCTTCGGCTCACCGTGGTCCAGCGCGATAATGATGGCCCCGAACGTGCATTGGAGGCTGGTCTTCTTGAGCAGCAACTTGATGACCGTGCCCGCCTTGGCACCCCGCTTCAGCTCCAGGACGAGCCTGAGCCCGTCGCGGTCCGATTCGTCACGGATGTCGGCGAGGTCCACAATGCCGCCTCTTCTCGCGAGGTCGGCGATCTGTCGGATGATCCGAGACTTGGAGATCGCATAAGGGAGCTCGGTTACGACGAGCTGGTCCCTTCCGCCCCTCAGCGCCTCCTTCACGATGCGGGCACGCATGATGATCCGGCCGCGGCCGGTCTCGTACATGTCTCGAATCCCGTCACGCCCTACTACGAATCCGCCCGTCGGGAAGTCGGGCCCCGGAAGGTGCTTCATCAAGACATCGACCGTCGGATCGGGATCCTCGATCAGGGCCCGCAGGGCGGCGGCGACCTCCCTCAGGTTGTGGGGTGGCACGTTGGTGCTCAGCCCCACGGCGATCCCCGAGGACCCGTTGATCAGAAGGTTAGGAACCCGGGAAGGAAGAACGGTGGGCTCGGTCCGCTGCCCATCGAAATTCTCTACGACATCCACCGTTTCCTTCTCGATGTCGGCGAGGATGTCTTCGGCAATCGGCGCGAGCTTGGCTTCCGTGTACCGGTACGCCGCCGCCGAGTCGCCGTCGATGGAACCGAAGTTGCCTTGCCCGTCCACGAGCGGATAACGAAGGGAAAAGTCCTGGACCATCCGTACGAGCGCGTCGTACACGGCTGAATCACCATGGGGGTGATACTTGCCCAATACGTCGCCCACCACGGTCGCGCTCTTCTTGTACGGCCTGTCTGGCCTCAATCCCGCCTCATGCATGGCGAAGAGGATGCGCCTGTGGACCGGTTTGAGACCGTCCCGAACATCGGGGAGGGCCCTCTGGACGATCACGCTCATCGAGTAGTCTAGGAAAGATTCTCGCATCTCCTGCTCGATGAGCCTCGGCAGGATGCGCTCTCGCGTCTGGGCCGTCATTCCATCTCCCGGTGGACCGAAGATATACCGAAACTCGGAGCATCTCGGCACGATGCCTCGCCTACGATCTCAGAATGAGTCGAGCAAAGCAAGCCGGGGCAAGACAACAAGCGCCGCGGGTCGAATTCGACCCGCGGCGACTCATTTCGATCCTCAACTTCAAGTGCCCGGGAGGTGGCTTCAGTCCAGTCCTTCATCCCCGGCGAGCGACTGGAGCACGCGTGCTCTCAAGCTCTCCGACGCTCGACCACCGTCCTGGGACCGCCGCAAGGCCTCCAGGAAGTGCTTCTCGAACTGGACGCGAGGGTAGCAGGCTTCGCAGACCTCCAGATGGCGTCGGACCTCCTCTTCAGACACGTCCTCGAGCTCACCGTCCAAGTATTCGAACAGGCGGGCGCTGGCCTCTTCGCAGGGGATCATCGCTACCGCGGCTTCATCCGTCGAACCGCTTGCGGTGGGCGAACCACCGGTAACGGGCGAAGTCGCGTCGCCGGACCGGCCGTTCTGACCGGCGCCGCCGAATAACCGTTTCAACGAATCGAAAAACGCCACTACTTGTCTCCCCCCTCCGAGATGTACCCCATCTCCAGGGCATAGTCGTAGAGCCGGCCTTGGAGCTGTCGGCGTCCACGAAAGAGCCGACTCTTCACGGTTCCGACCGGGATCTCCATGACCTCGGCAATCTCTCCATAAGAGAGATCCTCCAAGTCGGAGAGCACGACCACCAACCGATACTCTTCGGGCAACTGCTCTATCGCCGCGAAAATCTGATCGTCCACGATGGACCGGAAAAATTCACCTTCCGGGTCCTCATCACGGGATGCTGCGAACACCGTAGCCTCGCGGCTGATCGCCCGCGGATCGTCCTGCGCCGTTTCCAGAAGAATCGCGTCATGGCGCTGACTACGCTCCCGACGTCTCAGAAACACGTTTCTGCAGATGGTAAATAGCCAACTCTTACAGCGGGTTCCCGGCGAGTACTGCTCCCACGCACGGAAGGCGCGAAGGTAGGTGTCCTGTACGAGGTCTTCCGCTTCGTCTCGGGACCCGGACAGGCGCAAGGCGAACCTGTACACCGCGTCCATGTGCGGGACAGCCTCCTCCGAAAAACTGGCCCCCTGTGCGTTGCGGTCGCCCGGCACGCTCAACTCGTTTCCAAGGGATCGGCCAAATCAGTCCGGAAAAACGAAGTCTCTGGCGAGATCCTCCGTGACGGGCCCGCCGGTAACCAATTCGACGAGCGCCTCCATCTCCAAGCCAACCTCATACAAGCGACCCTGGACGGAGAAGGCATGAGCAAAATCGAAGTACGCAGACACGGCAAATTCATCCGCCGGGTGATGGGCCGCCACCATGGACTCCATCTCGATTCGAAGGATCCCGACGATGATCGTGACCGCTTGGAGTAGAGACCTCTGCTCGGTGAGAGTGGTCACCGAGAAGTCACCGCCGAGCTGTGGCATGAGGGCCGCCACTCGTTCGCGTTCTTCCGGAGGAGCAGCGATCATGCCGTGTTCGGGTTCGTACCCATCGAGAACTTGGTGCGCACCGGCCTTCAGTGCCGTCAGTTCCTCGAAATTGCAGTGCACGATCACGTCAGTATCCTCATCCGGCGAAGTCCTACTCCCTTTCTACTTATTCGCCCACCCGATTGTTTCTGCAAGTACGTAAGAAGGCTCGATCCCGCCGTACTCCTTCAGCAGCCTTCAAGCAGCGGCTCCTCGCCCCTGCGGCCCCTCTACGGACAACGGTAACGACACGTGATGCTCCCCATCGACCTTCACGTCGAAGTTATACATACCCGGGCCCGTGAAGACCAGTCCATCGAGATTAAGAATGTGTGGAACGCGGATACCGTTCTGGGCAGCCGGGCCCCCCACCAACTGGATCTCTCCGTTCAGGGACAGTACTTCTTTGCCGCCGGGATCCGACATCCGAATGTGCACCTCGTGAGAACCGATCTCAGATGTTCCGCCGGTGAACCGCAATACCAGGGTAACCCGCCCGTGTTGAGCAGGAAACTGTGTCACACTGATACGATCGAAGATTCCCAGGATATTCAGTTTTCCCGACGCATCGATCGTAGCCGCATCGGCGAGCAAAGCCAGGTCGATCTCCATGTTACTCCCTTGAAGGCTGTGGTCAGGAGTACAGTGCGCCGCTTTACGACATCAGTTTGTCCGCAAAGACGAAACCGACGGCAAGGTCGATCACCACATGGGCGACGATCAGCGGCCACAGACTCCCCGTATGCAGGAATACCGCACCCATGATCACCCCGACCACGGCGGTCCGAGCGACTCCCAATACGCCCTGGTACGAGTGCAGGACCGCGAACGCCGCCGACGTCAGCGCGAGCGCCACCGGAGCGGACCCGCCCGCCACGATGACAGCGGGAATCGCATACCCCCGGTACGCCAACTCCTCCCCGAACCCGGCACACAGCGACAGTCCCGCGTACAGCCCTTTTTCTCGACGTGTGACCGGCAATAACTCGCGTACGAGACGGCTCTCCTCCCACCCCCCCATTTTCCGCAGTACCAGAAAGAACCATAAAGTCGCCGCGCCGAGCACCAAAACCGCTGCACCCCAAGACATCATATAGGCAACGCGCTCCAGTTCGATCCGAAGGCCCATCCCTTCCATGCCCACCAGCCTCGATCCCAGCGCGAGGCTCAAGACTCCCAGGATGAGAATCGTCACCGCCGAGGTTACGTACGCCTGAACCCGTTCCACGGTCAGGTCACGAGCCACATCGACTTGCATGACCGCGAGCACCGGAAGAAGTTCGATGAGCGCTGCAAGGAACAGCGCGTCAGGCCACCGCAGCGGCGTACTCGACAGGAGGAAATAAACAACCACGGCGTAGCCTACCAGCCCAGCGACCGCAACTTTCACTCCACGATCTCCTGCCTCGTCCCTTCGGCCTTCGAAGGCTGCTGAAGAAGTACATCCCCAACCCGGGTCCAGCGAGCGTTGTTCAACAGCTTTCTAACCGGTCCTTCACGTTCAACGCTTCACAACCGGCCTCGACGCTTCTAGGATTCGTGGAAGCCACACTGTCTGGCGTCCCCGGTCGAGGACCAACATCCCTCCAACGCGTTGATATGGAACCCGCTGCGAAAAACCACAAGGCAACCTTCCGTGTGCTGGACGCGATGGAGGCCCCACACGGCGGTTGGTACTTGAAGTTGCGATTCGAGGCGGGTGATGCCCCGACGCTGCGCGAACTGAAGGGCTCGACGCTGAGGGTATCGTCTCCTGACGGAGCGACCTCGTTCGAGGTCAAAGTGCGCGGGTTCCCCCTCTTCGGGGGACACCCCTCCGACGATCGGCTACACCGGACCGGCCGTGTAGACCTCCACGTGTCGGTGGTGGACGAGAGCGGACACTCAATCGGTCTCAAGTGGAAAGTGTCAGGGCCGCTTCGGTAGCGGCGGGGTCCGGCTCAGTCCGGCCGCCTGCGGCCAGGCGGCTCCGTCTCGAAGGTCTCGAGGAACCATTGCGCATACTCCTCCTGCCGTCCTGGGTTCTCCTGTAACCAAGTGTCACGTTCGTCCTCGAACTCCTCGGGACGGGCGGTGAGGATAAACGCGTCCAAGTACCCGCTCTCATTGGAAAACAGAAGCTCGTCGAGCGGTCCGTAGGGAGGAGTGTCGAACACCGCGCGCCCGTATAACCATGCGTCGGACAGACGGGCTAGAATCGCCCGTTCGAGCTCGTAGCCCTCGGCGCCGACCGCCTCGGGGAGAAATTCATCGAGCCGACCCATCCTCTTCATCAAGTGGAAGTGTCCGTAGATGTTCATAAAGTTTCGGGACTCCGGCGCTGCCGCATATACGAGAACTGAAACTGTGTCACGACCGACCTCCAACCCATCCCAAGGATACGTCTGCTCCGGAGTCGATTCCGAGATAACCCAGAACGACGGATCGAAGTTGATGTTATCTATCTGCTCTCGTACCCAGATGTCGATTTCGATCATGCGCCCCTCGTCGGCAACGACCCGAGCGCCGGAACGAACCACGAGTGTACGTGGGGACGGAAGCCCATACGTCCCGACGCAGGCTCCGGCAGCCAGAGCACCGGCGATCAACGCCGCCCTCCACCGCCATTCGTGGCGGCGCTCCGCGGGGTTGTACGATGACGATCCCAAGGTCATAAGTGACGACTCTCTATAGCGGGTCTCAAAAATCCTTGACACTCCAACCTCGCGGGGCGGAATTGGGGAACCCTCGCAGAATGGATGTCACGTGCGAATTAATGGTTAAGCAATGACCGAGGACGAACAGGGGTTCCAAGCCCCCCAAACGATAACGCCTGACGGCCTGGCTGACGACCTGGCGGTGCTGGTCTGGGAGAGCTTCACCGACTTCGTTTCGGAGTGGGAGGGCTCTTCCGCACTCGCAGAGCTGGGCCTCGTGGACGATGACGGGGAGCCCGACCGGACGGCCGTGGAAGAAGCCCTCATCTTCTTGATGTGGGCCCACACCCGGGGCACCCAGCAAGCCTTCGTCGGGCGCGCGCCTGCGGACCTGCTCAAACGGACACTCGACGGACTCCACGACGCCGTTCTCGAGGACATGGTGGATAATGGAACGCCCCGGGCGCAGTTACCCCAGTTCGAGAAACGCGTGAGTGCTCGCTACACGGAGTATCATACGGCAGCAGCGGTGTCTGACGTCGCGCTCGGGGAGGCTGTGGTCCATCATCTGACCGGATCCGCGCATCCTTCGGAGTCCATCACTCAGGCCGTGACGGAACACGCTGTGGAAGTGACGGGACCGCTACGGGACTATCTCGAGGACGTCGAGCTCGTACCCTAGCTACAACCCCAAGGATGCCCGAATCAGCGGAGCGATCCGGTCGGGGGTCCACAACGGGTCGAACGTGAGATCGACCTCGCAACTCTCTACCCCCTCGATCTCGGATACGGCGTTGCGAGCGTCCAACACGATCTGCTCGGCGACCGGACACATCGGTGATGTCAACGACATCACGACGTGCACGTCTCCCCCGTCCACTTCGATATCGTACACCAAACCGAGCACCACGAGGTCCAAGTGCAACTCCGGATCCTGCACGGTTTTCAGAGCGTTTCGAACGTCCTTCTCGGTGACAGGCATTTTCATCCGATCCTGGGAAGCATGTGGAAGGAGTGGGGCACCGTATCGGTCACAACCTATCCCATCAGAACCGCCGCAGGAAGAGAACCGTCGCCTTATCCGGGTCCGACTCCTGGGCCCCTCGGACGGCTCGCTGAACCCTTTCCACCACTTCTCCGGCGGGAGTATTCCCTAAGTTCGATACAGCGTCCACTGCGCCTCTGAAGGCTCCCTTGGAACCCCCGGAAAGAACCAGTATCGTATCACCCGAGGCCATCGGGATCCTCACTGGCTCATGCTGAAAGCCGGCAACCTCTCCGAGCGGTGGCCCATGCTCGAGGAACTCGTTGAATGTGCCGTCCGTGCGGAGGACGGTGCACCGAAGGCCGCCCGCGTTGGACCAAAGCACCGCGTCGTCCTGCGGAACGAGCATCCCCGCCTCCACGAACTGAACCGCTGAAAGGGCCTGGTTCTCGTAGAGACTGTCGTTGACACGGGCCAGCAGCGTCTCCGGCGGCTCCCCGGCGAGGCTGAACTCGACGCAGAGCCCTCGAGTGACCGCGATCTGATGAAGAGGCGGCACCCGATCTCCGTGTAGAGCCAGGGCCACCAGCCCGACCCGGCCATCCGTGAAGCGAAGTTCGTCCCAAGCACTCAACTCGACCCCGGACCGGCTCGGTGCCGATCCTCCAGCGACGTCGAAGCCAGCCACTATGGGAGGGCTCCTCATGTGGCGAGCTGAGCCCGGCTCTTCACCAGCGGCGGTCGCCGAATCCTCTTCTTGACGCTCCATGGTCACGTACCGAATCCCCAGCGCCCGGAGCGCCTGCGAAAGGATCTTCATCATGCGGAGAGCAAGACTGTCGCCACCCATCAGCTTCTCGAAGTCACCCCTCGACAAGGTCAGGCACTCGCACTCTTCGGTCGCCCTCGCAGTGGCGAACCGTGGAGCATCGTTCAAGAGAGCCATCTCCCCGAACACGTCCCCGACCCTGCGCACGGCCAATTTTTCTTCTCCTCCTCCGGGAACTTGTTTTACGATCTCGACGGCCCCCTCCGTCACGACGTAGAACTTGTCGGCCGTGTCTCCCTCCTCGAACAGCCGATCACCGGGACCCGCTCGAACTCCCTTCATGAGTTCGACCACCGTGCGGAGTTCATCGGCCGGAAGACCCATGAAGAGACCCGCCCGACGCAGGGTCTTGATTGCCTGGTCAGGTGATTGATTGTCGAACTCCGTAATCAAGTCAGCGCCTCGGTGCAGGGTTCCCGTCGATCGGTCGTCGATGCAAAGTATCCCTTGATGGAAGGCGTGGGAAAGTACGCCGGATCTGGCCGAGCGGGCGCCCCGAGGCCGCCCGCTCCCGCGGCACGGAGTATCACGGGCTCGCCCAAACGGGTCGCGAGTCCGTAAATTCCAGAAGGATCGCCAATCACCGACCACGGGCCGAAGACTGGATTGCGGAGAGTAATGGACCAAGTCTCACCAGCTACGACGATCGACACGGGCCAAGAGCGGTCGGCAATCGAGGCTGCCTGTTGGGGAACCCGGGGCTCTATCGCAAGCCCCGGCCCGGACACGGTCAAATTCGGCGGTAATACCCCTTGCCTGGAGGTTCGGGTTCGGGATGGACGGCGCTTCATCTTCGACGCCGGCACCGGCATCCGTCCTCTCGGCGTGAATATGATGGAGGAAGCCGGTACACCCGACGCCGTGGTTTTTCTCACACACTTCCACTGGGACCACATCCAGGGGTTCCCGTTCTTTCAACCTCTGTACCACTCGGACGCCTCGATTCGTATCATCGGCCCAAACCAAGCACACGCTGACATCCAAAAGCTCTTCGTGACTCAGATGGCGTCGATCAACTTTCCGGTCCCCTTCGCCGAGCTTTCGGCCAAGAAGGAGTTCTCGAACCTCGACGGGGGCGCCTGGGAGGAGGACGGATTTTGTGTTCGCGCCATGCGCGTGAGGCATCCGTCGTTCACGGTGGGACACCGAATCGACTATGACGGCGTCTCGCTGGCGTACATACCCGACAACGAACTGGCCGGTGAGCGCTACGATGTCGAAAAGGGATGGCGGAAGCGCCTCGTGGACTTTCTCGGTGATGTGGATGTGCTGATCCATGACGCCATGTTCACCGACGACGAGTACGGGTCCAAATTGGACTGGGGACATTCGACTTTCGGTCAGACCGTGGAACTGGCGCACGAGGCCGGAGCGAAGAAGGTTCTGTTCTTTCACCATGACCCCTGCCGGAGTGACCAAGAGCTGTCGGAGATCGTCGATTTTCATAGAGTACAGGCTGCCGCACGCGGCTACAGTGTCGAGATCGACGCAGCGGCGGAACGAGATGAGATCATCGGCTGAGAATTGTGTCCTATGAGACCGTTCATTCTATTTTCTACGTCGGGCGAGCTCCCGGAGCCGCTCCATCCTCTGCGTGACGGGGTCGAAAACGTCCGGATCTCGAACCTGGCCGAAGTAAGAGCGGACGCTCGTCCCGCGGTGCTCATCCTCACGGCGGATTTAGCAGAAGACGACGGGCTCGCTTCGGTCCCGACGCACGTAACCGTTCTGGCGAGGGGCCCGGAGGCTCGCGCCGCCGCCGACAGGATCGATCGTCTTTTCCTCGACCTCGACGACTTGAGCAACGCAGAAGCACAACTTCGCGCGATCCGTTCTGCCGTGCGCAGTTCCGCGACCGAGCTGGCCCGATCGCAAGCGGCTTCGCAAGTCGACGAACTGCGCGGCGATCTCCGGGGGCTCAACGAGATCGGTATGGCCCTCATGAGCGAGCGCGACCCAGACGTTTTGCTGGGGATGATCCTCACCGAAGCCAGACACCTCACCGTCAGCGACGCCGGAAGTCTCTACCTCGTCGATCAAGAGGAAGGCGGGACCCGGACGCTGCACCTTCTGCGAGCCCAGAACGACTCGCTACCGGATCTCGACATACCGGACTACTCTCTGCCGTTCGACGATACCAGCCTCGCCGGATGTGTGGCGTTTCACGGAGAGCCTCTTCTGATCGAGGACGCCTACCATATCCCGGATTCAGAGCCGTACTCCTTCAATCGATCCTTCGACGAGGAGCGCGGCTATCGAGCCCGCTCCATGTTGGTCGTCCCCATGAAGGATCATCGGGACAACGTCGTCGGGGTGCTGCAACTCATCAACAAGAAGTCGGATCCGGGAGCGGTGATCCGCGACGAGCGCTCCTCCGAGCGGCACGTCGTGGACTACGAACTGAGGGACGTGGAGCTGGTGCAATCTCTTGCCGGGCAGGCCGCGGTTTCTATCGAGAACGGGCGGCTCTATCGGGAGATCGAAAACCTTTTCGAGGGGTTCATCAGGGCGTCCGTGATCGCGATCGACCAGCGAGATCCGGCGACTTCCGGTCACTCGGTGCGGGTGGCGACCCTCACTTGTGACATCGCCGAAGTCGCAGACAGGGCGACCGACGGCCCCTTCAAGGACACCAAATTCTCGCGTGAACAGATGAGGGAGCTGCGCTACGCGGGACTCCTTCACGACTTCGGAAAAGTCGGGGTGCGGGAGGATGTCCTGGTGAAATCGAACAAGCTGCCCCCGGTGCTCCTGGAACGGATCGAGGCTCGTTTCGACTTGATTCGCCGGACCCTGGAGTCGGATTTCCACAAGCAGCGCGCCGAGCACCTGCTCAAACATGGCAAGGACGACTTCGACTCATTTCTACAGGGCCTCGAGCAGGAATATGAAGACTCTCGAAGCCAGATGGACCGCTTCCAGGAAGCCATTCGAGAGTCCAACGTGCCCACGGTGCTGCCCGAGGCGAGTACGGGGATCCTCGAGGATATCGCGGCCTCGACCTTCCGAGACTTCAAGGATCAGGAGGTCCCCTACGTCACACGCGAGGAGCTCCGCTTCCTTTCCATTCCAAAAGGTTCCTTGGATCCCGGCGAGCGGCTTCAGATCGAATCACACGTCACACACACGTACAACTTCCTCATGCAGATCCCGTGGACCACCAACCTCGCTCAAGTAGCCGATATCGCCCACGGACACCACGAGAAACTCGATGGCACCGGCTATCCGCGGGGAATCCAGGCGAGCGAGATCGCCATCCAGACCCGCATCATGACCGTGTCGGATATTTTTGACGCTTTGACCGCCTCGGATCGCCCGTACAAGAAGGCACTCTCGGCCCAAAGGGCGACCGAGATCCTCGTCATGGAGGCCCAGGCCGGCATGCTGGACCGCGCCGTGGTGGAACTCCTCCTGGAGTCCGAGGTGCATCACAGGATCATCGAGGCCGACTGGCGGGAGCTTTGACCGCGATTCAGAAGGCGATCGCCATCAACACGGGTGGCGGAGACGCACCTGGACTCAACGCCGTAATTCGGGCCGTGGTTCTCTCGGCCACCAACCTCGGTTGGAGCGTTTACGGGATTCGGCGGGGGTACCAGGGACTCTTCGAGGAAGACGGCGTGGTCGACCTGACCCGAGACACCGTGCGCGGTATCACACACCTCGGCGGTACGATCCTGGGGACCACCAACCGCGGCAATCCCCTCAGCTGGCCCGTCGAGAGCGAGGACGGCACGGTCCAACTCGTGGACCGGTCCGACGAGGTGCTCGAGGAATTTCGGCGGCGAGAACTGGACGCCCTGATCGCCATCGGGGGCGACGGCTCCCTTCAGATCGCCGCGGCCCTGTCCGAGAAGGGCCTCCCCGTCGTCGGTGTGCCGAAGACCATCGACAACGATCTCGCGGCCACGCAAGTCACTTTCGGCTTTCACACGGCGGTCGCCACCGCCACCGACGCCATCGGACGACTGCACTCCACCGCCGAGGCCCACGGTCGTGTCATGGTGGTAGAGCTCATGGGACGCACGGCAGGGTGGATCGCCCTGTACGCCGGAGTGGCGGCCACGGCCGACATCATCCTGATTCCCGAGATCCCATACCATTTGGACGCGCTCTGCGCCAAGATCAACGAGCGCTACGAGACGGGTCCGGGTTTCGCCATCGTCGTCGCCGCTGAGGGCGCACTGGAGGCGGGTGGGTCCCACACCTTCCTGGAGCATTCGGAGCATTCCCAAACAGGCGAGTCAGCCCGTTTGGGCGGCATCGGGGAGAAGCTGGCCCGGCAGATCGCAGAGCGCACCGGACACGAGACTCGCTCGCTCGTCCTCGGCCACCTCCAGCGCGGCGGCGAGCCCATCGCTTACGACCGTCTCTTAGCGCTCCGATTCGGGTCCGCCGCCGTGGAGCTGGTGAGGGACGGATGTTTCGGGTGTATGGTGGCCCTGCGTCCACCCGAGGTCCTCGCGGTCCCCTTGAGTGAGGCAGTCGCCAAAATCAAGCTGGTCCCCCTCGACGGAGACCTCGTACGAACGGCGAGGAACATCGGCATCTCATTCGGAGACGAGTGACTTGGCGTCACCCGCGGTTAGAAACGCCCGCCGCCGGGGGGCCGGAAGTTTCCGCCGCCACCACCGCCGCCGAACCCCCCAAACCCTCCGCCACCACCCGGGAACCGATTGTTCACGACATTGTTGAAGATCGAGCCGAACTGGTAGGACAATCCGACCGAGAAGCTGTGCCGCCTGTCCGTCGCAGCCGACCGCACCCCGGTCAGGAGCTCCTCCTCCGTAAGGTCCTCAAGCGGTAGCCACAGCTGGTCGGACACCAGGCTGAAACTTCCCCGAAGGGTCAGATCGAGACCGCGGAAGATCCTGAACGATAGGTTCCCACTAAGCCGCAGGTTGTAACGGTCGAAATCGTGGAGATAATGCGATCCGTCGATTGAGGCGCGAGCGTCTCCCCAGCGCTGCCGCTGGGAAAACTCCAACGATAGGGACTGCTGATAGCGAGTCTCCTCGTTGAACTTATCCTGGGTGAGCTCCATGTATTCGTAGTACACGGGTCCGATTTCGTAAAAAGCGGTGAGCGATCGCCTGGTCGACTCTTCGTACGGGAAGAAGCTGTATTCGATGGCCGGGTTGATCTCGGCCGAGAAGCGCTGATTCTCCCTGGTGTTGCGACCGACGCGCCCCGTGAATCCGATGGAGAAAAACTGAGCCAGTGAGTAGACGACTGTGGTGTTGAAGTTGAAGTCCGTACGCTCGTCCACGAAACCGCTGGAGAACTCGAGGAAGTTATAGTTCAGGAACATGAAGTAGCTCTGCTTCCAGGTCGGGGTGACCCTGGAGCCGGAGAGGCCACCCACGAAGCTGCGCGACGTGCGCGACTCTTCTCCGCTGAAATTCCCGTTTCCGCTGATACGGAACGTCCAAAGGTTCCAGGGATCCTCGACCTGATCCGCAAAAACGAGGCCAGGCGCGAAGGCCCCGTTGCCATTCGGATTCCCCTGTACGCTGACCAGGTCGCGGAAGCCGGCGTATTGAGCGAATCGCGCGAAAGCCAACGCGAGGGTGAGGGATACACCGTCCAAGCGTTCACGCTGCGTATCGGTCGGTAACGAGAGAAAAGAGGTTTGATCTGCGTAATCGGCGTACGCGTCTCGCCCGGTTGCGTCCACCAGATACTCACGACCGTTCGCGCCCGTTCTCTGGCTCGTCATGATTACGTAAAGATCAGCGTCCTGCAGGTCGCGAACCCAGGTTACCCACGGAATTTCGGTCCGGTGGTACGTGTTGTCGCACGAGGAGCCCGAGCAGTCGAAGAAGATCCTGGGTGCCTCAGACTGGGCGAGGTCGCCCGCGGCGTCCTGCGCGAGGACGGCGGGAGTCCGAAAAAGGCCTCCCAGAACCACAACGGCGAGGAGAATGTATCTATTGGGCATACGTACCGGGCTCGATTGTGAGTGTCTCGAGAAATTTCTCGGTGATCAGTCTGGCCTGGGGCCTGCGGGCTACGCCCCCCCGCGCTACTCACCCAGGACCGAAAAGGCGCACCAGTGCTAACAGCCAACACTGCTCCAGGTCAAGAGACACCCGAGGAGGCTCGATCGTTGAGCGCCGCCACCGTCGTTGAAAAATAACGGAGAGGCGGGTAACCTACTTAATGGGCTTGATTGCGGTGATTCGCGCCGCCAGGTGCGCGACCCGCCCCCCCTTTCCGATCACCCTCCGGGTATGACAAAACAGCCGAAAGCCAAACAACGGGCCATGCGGGGCCTGCTACAACCGGCCCAGGCTATCCTCGACACGATGCAGATCGGGGTGACACAGACCGATGCCGACGGAACGATCCTATACGCGAATCCGGCCGTGGCCGAGATGTACGGATATGAAGTCGGCGAGTTGGTAGGGTGCAATCTGAGTCTCTTCGACGCGTCGGGTGAAGGTGCTGAGCCGACCGCCAGCTGGTCGGAAGACTCGACCAGCTGGGCGAGTGAACAACTCCACAGACGAAAGGACGGCGGCACGTTCATCGTGCGAACGCTGTCCGATGTGGTCAGCGGATCGGCAGGCGGGACGATAGTCACCGGTCATGAGGACATCACCGAACGCCGACGGGCGGAAGAGGAGCTGCACGACCGATACGAGCAGGAGTCCCTCAGCGCTACGCTGCAGGATCCGCTCACCGGCTTGCCAAACAGGCTTCTGCTGCTCGACCTGGTCGAGCAGGCGTTGGGCCGCGCCAAGCGCCATCCCGACTACTTGTTCGCGGTGTTGGTCTTGAACCTCGATCGTTTCCACCTGGTCAACGACGGCCTCGGGCACATGGTGGGCGATCAGCTGCTGATCGCAGTGTCGCAGCGACTCGAGCCCTGTCTCCGCTCGGTCGACGCGCTCGCTCGGATGAGCGGGGACGAATTTGGTATTTTGCTCGATGACCTCAGCAACATCAGTGACGCACTCCGGGTGGCGGACCGCATCCAGCAACACCTCGCGACTCCGTTCCAGATCGGAAACGAGGAGGTTTTCACCTCGGCACGTATTGGTATTGCCCTGAGCACGACAGGGTACGAAGGAGCGGAGGATGCCGTGCGCGATGCGACCCTCGCGCTTCGCCGGGTCGAGAGCGGCACGGCCGTCCAACACGAAGTGTTCGACCCGGTGATGCATCGGCGCGCTCACGCCCGCCTGCAACTGGAAACCGACTTACGATGGGCGATGAAGCGTGAGGAATTTCGCATCTTCTACCAGCCGATCGTGTCGTTGGAGAACGGTGCCATTACCGGCGTCGAAGCGCTCCTGCGGTGGGAGCACCCCCATCGCGGGTTACTCCAGCCGTCCGAGTTTCTCTCGGTCGCGGAGGAAACCGGCATGATCATCCAGCTCGGTTCGTGGGTGCTGGAGCACTCCTGCGGTCACCTGCGAGAGTGGCATGAGCGGACGTCGGGGGAACCGCCCATCTCCCTGAGCGTCAACCTGTCGGGGAAACAAATCTCGTGGAGCGACATCACCGCGCACGTTGAGCGTGTCCTCAAGGAGACGGGTCTGGACGGGCGATGGTTGAGGTTGGAAATGACGGAGACGGTGATGATGGACGACGCCGATCCGACGCTCGGCGTACTCTCGGACCTCAAGAAGTTGAACGTCAGCCTGGATATTGATGACTTCGGCGTCGGGTACTCCTCGCTGCGCTACCTACACCGATTCCCAATCGACGCCCTGAAGATCGACCGCTCGTTTATCGAGGACGTCCACAAGCGCCACGAGTCCAAAGCGATCGTAAGAACGATCCTGGCGCTCGCCGCGAATATCGGCGTGACCGTGGTCGCCGAAGGCGTCGAAACCGCTGAAGAGTTGGCCTTCTTGAAGGAAGTGAACTGCCCACTCGCCCAGGGGCATCTCTTTTCGAGGGCACTCAGCCACGACCAAATGACCCCGCTGATCGGGAGCCACCGCTACGCAGTGTAGCAGGGCCTGGTCCTAGAACACCGTGGGCCCGGTCTCGCCATTAGGGAATCCGACGCTTGCCGGCCCTGGGGGCCACACCCACTTTGTGCCCGTGGAGCTCCCATCGTGGGTCGTTCATGGAAAGGACCCTCACGAAAAACCGCTCACGGAACCGGGCAGCGCCCACACGCGTTCCCTGGGCAGTCTGCTGGCCCGGAATCTACTAAGGAGACCCACCCATGACGCTGCCACACGACGTCCTCTTGGGCTTAACCGCCGGCTTGGTCGCCACCGTAATCCTTCCTCAGGCGACCGTGGCCCTACAAGGCACCAACACCACCTCCTCGATCTCGGCGGAATTTCCTTTTGAGTCCCGTTACGTGGAGGTACTCGGATCCCGTATGCACTACGTCGACGAGGGCGAGGGCGAGCCCATTCTCTTCCTCCACGGCAACCCGACGTCGTCCTACTTGTGGCGTAACATCATCCCGTTCGTGACGGACAACTACCGGGCCATAGCGGTCGATCTGATTGGCATGGGTAAGTCCGCCAAGCCGGACCTGGACTACACCTACCAGGACCACAAGCGCTACCTCGACGCCTTCATCGAGGCCCTCGACTTGAGCGACATCACCCTCGTCATCCACGACTGGGGCTCGGTGCTGGGGTTCGATTACGCGGTGGAGCACGACGACAACGTGGTGGGCATCGCGTTCATGGAGTCGATCATCCCGCCCGCCTACCCCAGATCCCAACCCATCGGTGGTGCCCTGGGGAGGTATCGCTCGGACGCGGGAGAGGCGCTCATCCTCGAGCAGAACCAGTTCGTCGAGCAGATTCTGCCTGCAAGCGTCGTTCGCGATCTGACGGAAGAGGAGATGGACTACTACCGCGCGCCCTACCCTACGCCGGAGTCTCGGTGGCCGACGCTGCAGTGGCCCCGCGAGCTACCTGCCGATGGGGAGCCCGCCCGCAACGTCGAGGTCGTAACCCGAATCGGTGGGTGGATGCAAGGGACGGACGTACCCATGCTCTTCCTGTGGGCCCGGCCGGGCGCCCTCAACAACGAAGCGTTTGCCGACGCCATGGTGGATAGGGTCAAGAACATCCAGGTCGCGTTCGTCGGAGCCGGACGCCACTTCATCCAAGAGGACCAGCCGGAAATGATTGGCCGCACGCTCGCCGACTGGAGGCGACGGATTGGAGGGAACTGACCAGGTCGGATCGTTTGCCCAGAAGGGCCCGCACACGTAGTGTTCCAGGCCAAATAAGCTACATCAGCAAGGAATGAGCTACATCAGCAAGGAGAAGACGATGGCAAGCGACAACTCCAGGCAATTTCGGCACCTGCCAGCCCTACTGGGCCCCACGCTGGGCCTCACGCTCGCACTCGCCACGATACTTTCCGTACCGATGGCGGGCACGGCGCAGGGACCAGGGACCGAGGACGGTCAGTGGACCTATCTCGGCGGCGACGCCTGGCACACCCGTTATACGCCATCCGATCAGATCAACGCGTCGAACTTCGAGGATCTCGAGGTGGCGTGGCGGTGGAACGCGGCCAGCTTTGGACCGAGCACTCCTCGTGCGACGCCAACCTTCGTCAACGGCCAGCTGATCACGGTCACCGGAGACCGTCGCAGCATGGTCGCCCTCGATCCGGCCACTGGCGAGTTACTCTGGAGCTTCACCGAGCCGAACACGCACCGCTGGGAGTACTCCATGCGGGCCGGGTACGGCAAGGGTATCGCATACGGCGAGCGTGACGGGCGGGGAGTTGCCTACATCTCGACGCCGGGTTTCTTCCTCCACGCCCTGGACGTGGTCACCGGCGAGCCCCTCTCGAACTGGGGTGAGGCGGTTCCCGTCGACGGGTTCCCGCCCTCCGGCAGCGTGGACCTCCTTGCCGACTTGATCGACGGCTGGGGTCCGTGGGAGAGGTGGAATCAGCCGTTCGATGCGTACCAGGGGATCCCGCTGGAGCTCGGCTACATCACGAGCTCCTCGCCGCCCATCGTGGTCAACGGCGTCGTGGTCGTTGGAAACTCGGCTGAGCAGGGTTATCACCAGACGCGTATCGAGATGATCCCGGGCGATATCCTCGCTTACGATGCGGACAACGGCCAGCTCAAGTGGAAGTTCAACGTGCTTCCACGTCCGGGTGAGTTCGGGCACGACACCTGGGAGAACGATGCGTGGGAGTGGACGGGGGACATCTCGTCCTGGGCACCCATGGCGGCCGATCCCGAGTTGGGAATCGTCTACATTCCGACCAACGGTGCTACCCAGGACTTCTACGGCGGATTCCGCCCCGGCGACAACCTCTTCAGCACGAGCCTGATCGCGCTGGACGTGGAAACCGGAGAGCGGGTGTGGCACTTCCAGATGGTCCATCACGACATCTGGAACTACGACACTTCGACGGCGCCGATCCTCATGGACGTCATGGTCGACGGCGAGTTGATCAAGGGCATCTTCCAGACTGGGAAACAGTCTTTCGTCTACGCCCTGAACAGGGAGACGGGCGAGCCGATCTGGCCCATCGAGGAGCGGCCCGTCCCGGCCTCGAACGTCCCCGGTGAGCACCTGTCACCCACACAGCCGTTCCCGACCAGGCCTTTGGCGTACGATCTGCAGGGCCGCACGGAGGACCATCTGATCGACTACACGCCCGAGATTCGGCAGATGGCGTACGACGTTGCCGTGGCGGGAAATCACTTCGCGCCGCTCTTCAACCCGCCGACGAACGTGGGCAACCCACAGGGCGACGGTCCGGCAAAGATCTGCCCCGGTGGAGGGGGAGGGACCAACATCACGGGCCCGACCGTGGCGGACCCGGTCAACGGGATCCTCTTCATCACGTCGATGAGCGGTTGCTCGTATGAGTTCCTCGAAGCGGGCATAGACTCGCCGATGGACAACGACCAAATGACCGGCAAGACGCTGTCCGATTGGATCCGCGGTGCGCGGGGGGAGCGCCGGGCCCCTGAGACCATCGATGGTCTCTCGATCTGGAAGGGTCCGGTCGGCCGAATCACCGCGATCGACATGAACACCGGTGAGCATCTCTGGATGATCCCGCACGGTGACGCACCGCAGGAACAGCAGGATGCCATCCGGAATCACCCGTTGCTTCAGGGCGTCGACAACGTGATGACGAACCGGGGACGGCAGGGTCAGTCGGCCATGGTGGCGACACCCACGTTGCTGTTCGCTTCGGGCCAGACTGCCGACGGCACCTGGAGCCTCTTTGCCATCGACAAGGAGACCGGCGAACGGGTGGGAACGGTGGATCTTCCTGGATCCACCAGATACGGGATGTCCAGCTGGACGCACGAAGGCAAGCAGTACATCATCATCCAGTTGAGTGATGGTCTAGCGGCGCTGGCGCTGCCGTAACGGGCTAGCCTTCAACAGCCTTCGCCTACAACGGCCTTCACGACGGATCCCGCTACACGGATCCGACAGAAGCCCCGGAGGAGTGGATGCCTCCGGGGCTTTCTTTTTCTATCGTCTTCTATCGTCCACGATTCGTCCGCCCAGGAGCGGGCTCGACGGGAGCGGTGTCCAAGGCCGATGGGGATCGCTTCTAGCGGCTC
>JADFNK010000043.1:0-20000 GCA_022563405.1 Gemmatimonadota bacterium
ATCCAGAGTTCCTCCTGCCGTTCTCGTTTCCTACGCTTTCCCATAGCCATAGGGTAACATAACGCATCTTATGCGCTATATCAAGTGCCGAGCACAGTCCGGTTGATTATTACCACGGGCTCCTAGGGCTGCCGTTGGTGTTGCTGTAGGATCTCGCGCTCTGCTGACCTGCGCCGCATCTTGAGCGCATGAGCATCACCCGCCTGAACGCAGCCCTAGAAGGCCGCTACCGCATCGAGTCCGAGCCGCGAGAGGGTGCGTAGACCGATGGCACGTCTCGTTTCTCGCTCTCGCATAGTGCAGTTTCTTGTCCTCTCCCTCTTGCCCGCCTGCGGCAACGACCAAGTAGTCGATGGTGGCACCGGGCCAGCCACAGTGGCGACGGTGGAGGTGACTGCGCCGTCCACGAGCCTCACGGCGATCGGTGCCACAGTGCAACTCCAGGCCGTGGCGAAAGACCTTGGAGGCGATGTCCTTGGCGGTAGGTCATTCACCTGGGCGTCGTCCGATGTCCAAGTGGCGACAGTCAGCTCCGCAGGGTTGGTGACCGCCGTAGGCAACGGCAGCAGCACCGTGAGTGCCGCAACTGCCGGCGTGACCGGGTCGGTATCGATGACGGTCGCTCAGGCAGCCGCCGACTTGACGATTGTGTCCGGTGATGCTCAGGAGGCTCTCGGCGGGACGGTGCTGCCAGACACATTGGTCGTGAGGGTCTCCGACAGCCAGGATGCGAGTGTCACCGGCGTAGCGGTAGTGTGGGAAGTCTCCCAAGGCGGAGGCGTGATCAACGCCGAGAGCGCTACGACTGACGCCGGTGGCCTGGCCCGTGCAACGTGGACGCTTGGCTTGGCGCGGGACAACGCAGTCTCGGTGACGGCAACCGGGCTACCCACGACGACTCTAGTTGCGACAGGGCTGTCACCCTGTCTTGCACCAGGGGCACCCTTGCCCCCTCCCGCGGGGGTCGGCCCCACACCAAGGTTCAGCCGAGACGGCAATGCTTTCCCCGGCGTCGATCCGCAGACAATTGCGGTCTCGGACGCAGCAGTTGGGGATTTTGATGGCGACGGCGATCAGGACATTATGGTGACGACGGGGGATTCGGTTGGCAAGGGTCAAGTGCGCTTCTTCAGCAACGATGGAACAGGAGTGTTCACTGAGCCTGGTGATGCGTTTTTCGGTGGTGGAACTCCCATCGCTGACCATTCGCGCCAGTTTGAAGTCGCCGACTTCAATGGTGATGGGCTCGCCGACCTTTTCATTGCGCAACACGGATTTGATTGGCCACCGTTTCCGGGCGCTCCCAACATCTTGTTGATGCAAGTGGGCGATGGCACCATGAGAGACGCCGCCCCCACGTCTTTGTTTCCTTACGATACCGATGGCTTCACCCACGGATCAGCCTCGGGGGACGTCGATTGTGACGGGGACATAGATCTCCTTGAGATGAATGGAGGCGCGGCCCCCAACCGGCACCAGTTGCAGATCAACCAGGGCTCGGGGCTCTTCACGGTCGAACCGGCCCGACTTCCCGATTCCATCGCATCGGGCAACCTGGGCTTTCAGAGTGGTGAGATGTGTGACCTCGATCGAGATGGCGATCTAGATCTTGTCTTGGCCGGGTGGCACGAGTTGCGTACCGAGGGGGCGCTGCTTCTCAACGACGGGTTTGGCACCTTTGACTTTGCACCAGACGACTACATGCCGGAACACTTCCTCGGATCGGACCACGGCGCTGTCCCAGACGTTGCGTGCGACGACGTGGACATGGACGGATGGCCGGATATCGTACTCAGTGAGCAATCTGGGTCAGGGGGTGCACCCGCACTGGAGCTTTGGATCAATAACCAAGACGGGACATTCCGCGACGCAACGGCACAGCAAATACTGTTTCAGGACTGGCAGCCAGGATCTCTGATTCTTCGCGTTTTCATCACCGATCTTAACGGAGACCAATGGCCCGACATCGTAGCGTCAGGCGGGGGCTCATGCACACAACACCTGTTTGTCAATCAAGGCGGCGGGACGTTCGCGCCTGTGGCGGAGGCGATAATTGACCCAGATCGCTGCAACACTCACTACCCGATCGACGTGGACGGAGACGGGAGAGTAGACCTCTTCTCACTCCAGGCGTTTGCGATCTACCGCAACATCAACTAGGCCCTTGGATCGTGAACCGAGAGCTGCATGGGCAAGATGGGATCTTGGTGCAGCTTCTTCGAGGAACTGAGGCGGCTGGTGCCGAATTGAAGGCTCAGATCCCCTGGCTGCGCGTCTTCGTGGAAGGCGTGGTGATCGTAGGCGCAATCAATCGCGCCTGATGTACCTGCCGAGTTCGTACATCCAAGCTTCTGACAGCTCTTTCAACAGTTCGTCGATGAGCGGGATGCCCTTCACGAGGCCCGCATGGGGACGGTTAGTTCCCCGCCTCCGAGATCAAGTTCGCGAGTCGGTCGAAGAGAGCGGTCATCGCGGCGTCGTACGCAGCCTGGGCTCTCCGCTCGTCTTCCGCCCAGTCGTACGTAGCTGAGACCACCTTGCCATCCCCGTCATACGAGACGGAGAGCGCGTTCGCGACGTTGACGGTGGGCACTTCGATCTTGAACGAGGCCAATACCTCCCCATTCTCGACATCGATGAGTCGGCCCGTGAATGCCAGTACTTCGCGGCCGAAGGAGCGGATGAGTGGCCCATCCTCGAGCATTTGCGCGCGCTCGAACTCGAACTGATCGACCTCACGGAAGATCTTGGCGTCCTTGTCCTCTACGAAGTAGCGCCGTCCGTACTCGAAAGTCTCACTCTCAACCCAATCCCACATCCCGATCTGCAGGACAGCATCGGCATTCGAGTCCCTCGCCAGCAAGAGTGCCCGCTCGACCTCCGAGAGCTGGATGGCCGCGTCGGCACTGCTCCGGTCCCGCGTCCGTCCCTCGAGGATCACGCGGCTCGTGATGGCCGAGCTGATCACCGTGAGGCCGCGTGCAATGAATGAGCGTTCGATCGCGGCGAGGTTCTCCTGGAACGCCACGCCTGCGGTGCCGGAAGGAGGCACGATGATGATCCGGTAGAAGTCGCCCGACTGAAGAGCGGGCGAAATGGAGGACCCGTCGACGTAGCCAGGCGCGGTCGGAGTCATCGTCAGGATGCTCGATCCCCCGCCGCATGCGGCAACGAACGCTACGGTGAGGAGCATCAGGCTCTGCAAAAGGCGCATCTCGACCTCCCTCTCTTCAACTAATCCGTACGGCGGTCCACGTTCCGGTGCCGGTCGCGTTCCCGCCAGGCCCTTCCGTATTTATCGACAGGGTCCCGTTCAGTACCTGATTGGCGTCCGGGAAATGCCCATTCGCGATACCTTCCGCCGTACCCAGGCTCTGGTGACCGCAGCCGGCCCCGCCAAGAGAGACGAAGGTCCAATGGTCTCCCGAACTCGCCTTGGTGATGTTCCCGCCGACGGTCAGGCGAAACGAACAATCCTGGTAGATATTCACCCACCAGCCGGCGCTGTTGGACGTCTCGCCGAACGTGCCGCTGTTGGTGAACGGCGAAACCACGACTGTTGCCACCTGACCGGCGCTGTTCGAGAGGGTCCAGGTCTGGGGCGACTCGTCTATGACAGCGAGGATTTCGCAGCCACCCGTCAGGGCCACGAGGAGGATGGTGCTGAAGCGAATACCTTTCATACGACCGACACCTCGTCGTTAGAGCGCGTGAGATGACGTGTTGCAGAGCAGGAGCCGTGCCAGGGTGTCACAGACATCGCCATAGGTATCGATGGCGACTCCGAATCTCGGGAAAACCGCGATTTGCTTGCCGAGATCGGGAGCCCATACAACGAATAGCCGATCACCCGCTGAACGGGCTGCCTGTCAATCATTGCCGGGCGGGGCACATTTTCCGGCTCGGAGATCGGCGACGCGAAGCAAGCTCCCATCGAACAACGGAGTCGGCTTCCTGCTCCGCGTCACCGACGTTGAGCACCAGCCGCTCCGCTCGATGGGCTTCGTGAGCGTGATCATCGTGAGCGCGCTGTTCGCGCTGGGGCTGCCGTTGGTGTTGCTGTAGCGCCCGACACCCGAAAACGGGTGAAGGCGTTCTAAGCCGCGACGGCCTCCTGCCCTACCCAGAAATACCCGAAGAGACACCGAAGACGCTCTAGGGCGACTCTCGTGCGTTACAGGGCCGATTTGAGGCGGGGGCGGGCTCCTGTGGACGGGATCTGCTCGCGCTCCGCTGACCTACGCCGCATCTTGAGCGCATGAGCGACGCCATCACCCGCCTCAACGCAGCCCTAGAGGGCCGCTACCGCATCGAGTCCGAACTCGGTGAGGGCGGGATGGCGGGAACTGTCTGACGTTCGAGTGCCGAGGAGGGAATGAGATGAAGAGCTTTGGTGTCACTTCGGTCGTTCTCCTCACGCTCGTCCTCACCAGTCCCGCAGCGGTCGGCGCGCAGGTCCTCCAGCCCGGTGAGCTTTGCGGCGACAATGCTGACGTGGCCATCGCGATGTTCGAGGATGCAAACCTGGAGGCACGGGTCCGGGCTGCCCTCTCGGTTGGCGCGCAGGACGATCTCACCTGCGGCCTGGTATCTGGGCTGACGAGATTAGCTGCCGCCCAAGCCGGGATCGGGAGCCTGGCTGGGATCCAGAATCTCACGGGCCTGACGGACCTCGGCCTCGGCACGAACTCGATCACCGACATCAGCGCGCTGAGTGGGCTCACGAGCCTGGAGCGGCTCCGCCTGGACTCCAACTCGATCACCGACATCAACCCGCTGAGCGGGCTCACGAGCCTGACGAACCTCTCCCTCACCAACAACCCCAACCTCGCCGACATCAGCCCGCTGAGCGGGCTCACGAGCCTGACGTCCCTCGGCCTCGTCGGCTCGATCACCGACATCAGCCCGCTGAGCGGGCTCACGAGCCTGACGAGCCTCTTCCTCAGCCGCAACTCGATCACCGACATCAGCGTGCTGAGCGGGCTCACGAGCCTGACGAACCTCGACCTCGGCTCCAACTCGATCAGTGACATCAGCGCGCTGAGTGGGCTCACGAGCCTGGCGGACCTCAGCCTCGACAGCAACCGCGACCTCACCAACATTCAGCCTCTGCTGGACAACGCAGGGCTCGACGCGTTCGCTGAGGTCGATCTCACGAACACGAACGTGAGTTGCATGGGCGTGGCTGCGCTGCAAGCCAAGGGAGCGAGGGTGAGCAGCTCCGGCTGTCCGGCAAATGTCCCGTTCATCACCACGAATCCTACACTAGAGCGGTTGACCGTCCCCGCCGAGCTACTGCCCGAGGGTTGCCGGCTGGCATCCCAGGGTGGCTTCCCTTTCTCCGACCCGATGGACTCGAACCCAGTCATCACGAACGATCCCCAAGTGATTGGGCTGCTGGCGGGGTTTATTCTTGACGACGACGCTGAACTCCGAGCCAGACTTGAGGCAGTAACCGACGGAACGGAGAGCAGATTATTACAGGAGTGGATGCGTGAGCAGCCAGCGAGGATAGAAGCTGTCTACACAGCGGCGTACCTAGTTGAAGATGACCGGGAGATGATGGTATGGGCGCTCCTGTTTAAAGAGGGTGAAGACCACCAACAGACCGAAGGCCGCCGTACCATGTTTGGGGCCAACAAGGCCCAGCGCCTGACAAGAGAGTCGATGGTTATCACGGTATGGACCGCCGGCGAAGACACCTCTTGCTATGACGCCATTCGAAGGTTCTTGGAGCAAATCGAATAGCGAGGAAGCGACGTGACGTCGTGACCAAGCCGTTCCCCCTCCGCGTCACCGACGTTGAGCGCCAGCCCTTCCGCTCGATGGGCTTCGTGAGCGTGATCATCGTGAGCGCGCTGTTCGCGCTTGGGCTGCCGTTGGTGTTGCTGCAGGCGGGAAAAGCCACATGAGCCTTTGCCTGCGCTCGACATGGTGAGCCGAGTCCATGCGGCCTAGAATGCAAGATCGAAGACGGGTTGCATCGCTTTCTGAGGGTTCCAAGGAGGTGACGATTGAACGAGGAGCAATGGTTCGGCCTGCTGGGGTTCGTCGTCGGCATGTACCTGTTTGTGTGCGCAACCTGGAAGAGAGACTTCTTCCTCTACGACTGGAAAGTCCAGCGGGCCATCGCCTGGTATGGCGAGGAGAAAGCGCACATGGGCTTTCAGATAGGGGGCGTCGTCGTGATGATCGTCGGTGTCCTGAAGTTGCTGGAGGTTTTCTAGGGGAGTGAGCGTGAGTCCTTTCCCTCCCCGCCACCATCCTCACCACCACCTCTGGCTAGACGGCTACGCGGTCATTGGGAAGGGTGAGCTTCCGGCATGTCTGCTCGCGCTCCACTGAGCTGCGCAGCATCTTGAGCGCATGACCGACTCCGATCCCATCACTCGCCTGAACACAGCCCTAGAAGGCCGCTACCGCATCGAGCGTGAGCTTTGTGAGGGCGGCATGGCCACCGTCTACCTGGCCGACGACAAGAGGCTCGCACCTCGCCCACAGGAGGACCCGCCATGACCCTCGGTCGCACCCCCTCTCGAATCTTCCCGGCTACCGTGCTGAGCCTGACCCTCGTCAGCTGCTCAGGCTCCCCATCTGACTCCACGGTGCTGACGGCCGACATGCCTTTGCACCTGGAGGAACATCTCGACGTTGCCACTATCGTGGGCTCCGAGGTGCCGGTGGACGCTCCGGCCGTTACGGAGTGGCGCTTCGACGAGCCACAGGAGGATTGGAAGCCCGTAATTCCATGGAACCCGACGATCGATCCGGCCGAGGTCACGCAGCTGGACGACGCGCTACGAGTCACCCTGACGGACGGTACGAGGAATCGGAACGGCTCGGGCGAGCCGCGGGGCGGCCTGGTTCTCGAGGTGCCCGATTGGAACTACGAGGATCTGGCGCACCTCGTGGTGCGTGCTCGCACCTCCGATGATCTCAGGAACTTGGGGATCAACTTCAATCGACGCGAGGGGACCGGAACTGATACAGACTTTCCCTATCCATTCGAGTACGGAGGCGAGTCAGTCCCTGTTGTAAGCGACGGCACGGTGCAGACCTATCGGCTGCGGCTGGATTTCTTTGGAGGGCGTCAGCCACCGGACCGATCGATTCGGCAGATCGCCCTGTGGTTCGGGGCGAGCGATCTGGCGAGCATCGACATCCTTTCCATCACAGTGACCACGAAGGTGGCCAACTACGCCGACGCGGGCGCGGCCTCGCGCACGGAAATCCGCAACCAGATTTACCGGCAGGCTCTGTATACGCACACGCCGGGGAGCGTGGAGTATCGGGTCAAGATCCCGGAAAGTGGCCGGCTCGACTTCGCAATGGGTGTCTTGCGCGAGGATATGCCCGTGACCTTCCGGGTCACGGCGACCCCTGATGGTGCCGAGGGTGGTGAACCGACCGCGCTGTTCGAGGAGCGCTACGCGGTCAAGGAGGCCTGGGGTCAGCGTTCCGTGAATCTGGCCGACTTTGCCGGCCAGACGGTGACGCTCGGCCTCGAGGCCGAATCCGAAGCCGAAGGGCGCGTCGCTTTGTGGGGGGCGCCGACCGTGACGGGCGCCGGGCAATCGCCTCTTCCCAACGTCGTCTTCTACGTCTTCGACGGCGGTGCGGCGGACTACATGAGCGTTTACGGCTACAACCGTCGCACGACCCCGACCCTGGAGCGGCTGGCCGCGGAGGGCGTCGTGTTCGAGCGAGCGTACAGCAATTCTTCCTGGACCCTGCCCTCGACGGCCTCCTTCATGACTTCCCTACAGACCAGTGTGATGGGGGGCTCGAGCGGCGGCACGTACCCGATACCTGCCGAGGCCGTGACCATGGCCGAGCATATGCACCGGGCCGGCTACCAGACCGCGGTGTTCACGGGGAACCCCAACGCCGGGACGCTGAGCGATCTCCAGCGCGGGGCCGATCTGTTCCGGGAGGACTGGGAGGACTTCTCCTACTACGGTAGAAACAATCACAAAGAGTCCTCGAAGTATCTCCATGAGGGATTCTGGAGCTGGCGGGAGGACTATCCCAGCCAGCCGTTCTGGGCGCACTTCCAGACGACTGACACGCACGGGGACTTTCCGGCTCCGCCGCCCTTTGGCGGGCTCTTCGTCACAACGGATGAGTGGGAGAGCTGGAATGAGTCGTTTGAGCGCCTGAGTGAGTTTGGCAACGCCCGTCGTCCCTATTCTCTCGACTGGGATTCTACGGGGATCAGCCGGACGGCGTTCTACTCTGTGGCTAAGGGGCTGTACGACGAAGCGATGGCTCACAACGACTATCGGCTCGGGCAGCTCGTCGACCGGCTGAAGGCTGAAGGGGAGTGGGAGAATACGCTGTTGATCATCGGGGGCGATCACAGCATCCGGGCGGCCTTCGCTGACATGGGCCTCGCGCTCAGCGACTCGCTGCCTCCGCAATGGAGCGGGCGCCGGCCGATGTTGCGGCCCACTGTCTCGAGGGTGCCTCTCATGTTCGTGTGGCCTGGCCACATCGAGGGGGGACAGCGGATAGATCATCCCGTATCGATGATCGACGTGCTCCCCACCCTGCTCGACTTGCTGGGGCTCCCCCCTGCCGAGATCGCACAAGGGCAGTCGCTGGCTCCACTGATGTTGGGTCGAGAGGGATGGGAGCCGCGACCGGTGATCCTCGACGAGTTCTATGCCGATCTCGAGACCGGGGAGCTGTCGGGCATCATCGAGGTGGTGGACGGCCGCTGGGGCGCTTCGCTGGAAATCAACCCCGATCCAGACGAGTCGCCCGAAGAGCGCCGTCCCTCCCCCCTGCTGCTCTACGACCTCTGGACCGATCCGATGGCTCTGTGGAGCCTGCACGAGGACCGGCCGGACCTGGTGGAGAAGTACACGGCCTTCTTGGAGGAGCAGTACGAGGCACATTTGGCTCTTGGGCAGTACTTCACGCCATCCGGTGAGGTCGAGTTGACGCCGGAGCAGCTGCAGACGCTACGCTCGCTCGGCTACATCCGGTGAAGCGGCGGTGAGTGCTGGCGGAGTCTGCCTGGTCCAGAACTGCTTCACCGAGCTTCGCGAGCGGATGGGCGGGAATTGAAGCCCCCGTCCCCTGGCTTCGCGTCTTCGTGGAAGGCGTGGTGATCGTCGGGTCTATCCTGCTGGCGTTGGGTTGGATGAATGGCGGGATGGGGAGTTAGCGCCGGCAGGCGCGTCCACAGGGACCTCAGAAAGAAAGGCGTAGCGGCCACCAGGTCGCGAGAAGTGGCTAATTCGGCAGGTGGGGGGGGTAGGGTTCGAGACTAGGACGGGACGAGGTTTGTCGCGAGGATACGGAAGCCGGCGTGATTCCCAAGCCCGTTCGCTCCCACAAGCAAGCGCCCTAATCGGCCGACGACCCTCCACAGGCGAGATCTACCGCCGCCCACACGCGTGACCTCGGCATCTCACCGTCGGCGAAGTAGCTGGTGGCCAGAGTCTCCACCGTGCGATCCAAGAGCCGCTCCCGCACCCCGCCGCGGAGCGAGAGCACGTCGACCTCGGCGCAGAAGGCCTGCGCCTCCAGGTCGAGTCGGCCCTGGGGCGTGCCGTACCGGCTTGCGTAGCGCGCAGCGCCGAGCATTCGACACTGCTCTGCGTGCACGCTTTCGTGAAGGTAGACCATCTCTTCTTGTTCCCCTTCGAGATCCTCCCTGAATTGTTGAAGAGGGCCGATCCCGGGCAAGCAAAGGGTCACAGCGTCCGCCCGGGGGGAGAGGGGGAGCAGAAAGAAGACAGCTGGTATCAGCACCGTGAGCGTCATCGCGGCGAGCGCCGACACGGTGGCGGCAGCCGCGGTCATCCCCGAGACAGTGGGGCCCGCGGTATGAACCGCAGAGACGCAGCGCCGATGACCCTAGCCGAGCTACCCGACGCGCTCGTGCTCGTGGCCGCCGGGCGGCAGCACCCTATGTTGCCGTGCGAAGAGATTCCGGTTCTCACTGGAGGCGACCATGACCGACCAGCTAAGACGGCTGTCTGATCTCCCCGACCACCATCGCTGTTACGTCCCGGACGTGGGCGAAAGTGAGACGATTCACGAGGGAACCACGATGTCGTGACTGGAGGTGCCGTCCCAGATAGTGACGTCGTTACCGTCCACGGCCAAAATGAGGAACGACCTGCCCCCACCGATCGACACGACATCGCCGGCTCGCCACCGCGTGGCCCGACCCTCTCTCTGAAGCAGCGCAGGCGTCAGGCCCGAGTCCTTCAGGGTCTCTACCTCGGTTTGGTCAGCTACGGTACCCACCGGGAAGCGATCCGCCGCCCTAACGTGTAGGGGTTCCTGGCCCAACATGAGTTCCTCCCTGACCACGCCGCTCTTGATAAAGCGGAGGCGTTTGCTGCGGCTGAGGTCGTCCCACCCCGGCATCAGACCCTCGGTCCGGCAATGTGCAGCGAGCGGCCCGAGAATCCTCCTCACGCTCTGCTGAACCACCAGCTTGTGGTGGCCCTTCTTCTCGGCCCATCGCCGGAACTCCTCCAACACCTCCCAAGCTTCCGGCTCTTGTCTGAGTACCGGGAGGTTTCGGGTCCAGAAAAAGACAGGGGCATCATCGGGCTTCCGAAGCATCGCCGCTATCTCCACTGGGCTTGCGTTCGCGGCCCAGTCGAAGTCCTGATCAGCCGTCACACGTCCAAACATCCGTCTGAAGTCTGCTGACCACAGAGCCTCCGAAACCTTCTTCCGAAACTCCCGGTCCTTCTTCGCAAACAGGTTGGTCACACGATCGACAGTCTTGTCGGTTACAGGAGCATCGCTCTCATCGTCGCAGAGCCGCTGGAGCAGTTTACGTAAGGTTCCGTTCTCTCCCCCGGTCAGGTCTCGCACGGCCCGCGGGATGTGTGCGAGGCCTTCATCTGCGTGCTTTCTACCTTTGGTTGTCGGTTCCCATGGATACCGTTCCTCGAGCCAACAGCGGACGAGGGTTCGGAACTGACGGCTGGCTGGGACGGAGTAGCTCCTTCTTCCTTTTTGGGACATAACGGCGCCACGATGTTGGAGTAGACGCCACCAATCTAGCCTTTTTTATTCTTCAAATGCGTGAGAGGGAGACTTCTGGAGCGGGAGAATCAAGACGATGAAGAGGGAGCTAGTACCCCTGGCTGACGCCGCCTTCAGGCTCAAGATCAGCTACCACCAAGCCTGGCGGCGCCTCTTATCCGGTGAGCTGAACGGCCAGAAGATCGACGGCCGGTGGTACATCCTCGAAAGCGACCTCCCCCAGCGACGGCCGGACGGAGTGGCTCATTTTCTGGGAGGTGGGTGATGGCGGAGCGAGCGCATGGACTGAACCCGGTCACCGATCTCGGCAGCGCGACCGTGGCTGTTAAAGCCGCGCCAGACAACCCGCCCACAAAACCATGTCCCACTTGCGACAGCGTCGTGATTGATGCGAAGCAGGTTGAGTGTAGTCGCTGCGCGGACATGCCCCGTTTGGCGCGAGAAATCGAAGCCTTTGAGCAACCCGATGGTGGCGACCAGTGAGTACCGCCGCCACCATCGCCCAACGTCTCAACGCGAAAGGCCCGAAACGGAACGGCTGGTGGCAGTCCTGTTGTCCGTTTCACGACGACGAGAACCCCAGCTTCGGCTTCACGGAGGAGGGGTTCAAGTGTCAGGGCTGCGGGGAGCACGGCCACATCAACACACTCGCGGAACACCTAGGGATCGAGGTCCAGAGTACGAACGGCCGCGGTGCCCAACTCACGGCGGACGACGCTGACCGGCTACTCCACAACCGGGGGCTCAGGGCGGGGACAATTCAGCGGTTCCGTATCGAGTCCGATGTTCAACGACAGGCATGGCGTTTCCCAATGGGCAACGGCCGTGCCTTCAAGCTCAAGCGATTCGATGGCGAGAAGCCGAAGTGCAAGTGGGACCCTCCTGGAAGCTCCGGTGGCGCCGAGGTCTACGGACTGCCTGGTGCGTTGAAGATCGACCCTGACGACGTGTTGTTGGTTGAAGGAGAACCGGACGTGTGGATCTGCCAGCAGGCTGGATTGCCTGCGGTCAGCTTCACGGCTGGAGCTGAGACTGTGCCCGGTGCTGGCGTGACGAAGCTTGTCCAGGCGGGCGTGCAGCGGGTCCGTGTCGTCTATGACCTGGACGAAGCAGGAAAGAAGGGGTGCCCCAAGGCGGCAAGTGCGCTACAGGCCGCAGGGCTCGAGGTGGAGACGCTGAAGATGCCCGACCGCTTCCCACCTGGGAGCGACCTCACCGACCTGTACAACGAACTCGGGCGAGACGACGCGGTCTTCCGCGACGCGGTCGCCAACCTGGCAGCGTTCAGTGCCGTTGACGCATGGCCCGATGCGCCCGACCTGCCAGGCTCACCCGACCCCGACCCGCTGCCGCTGGACGCGCTGCCCTCGGTACTGCGAGACATGGCGAGCACGATCAGTGGGAGCACACAAGCGCCTCTCGACTCCGCGATTGGGGTCGTCCTCGGAGGTGTATCCGTGGCTCTCGTCGGAAAGGCGCAGGTGGAAATCCGGGCCGACACAGGGTGGATCAAGCCTGCCCACACCTACGTTGGAATCGAGCAGCCTTCGGGGACCGGCAAGAGCCCGCTCATCAACTTCGTGTATGCGCCGATTGCGAGGTGGGAGGCCGAGCGCGCGGAACTGGAGCGTCCGAAGCGTCGGCTAGCCGATGAGCAGGTCCTGCTCGCAGAAGCTCGGCTCGTGGCCGCGCGCAAGCAGGCCGTGACGGACGGGGACGCCAAGCCCGTGGAGAAGGCGCTCAAAGAGTTGAGCGACGCCGAAGGAGCTGCGAGGGGAGGGTTCCAGCTCCTCATTTCCGATGCCACGGAGGAAGAAGTAGTCCGCGTGCTCGCAAGGAACGGCGGACGGGCCGCTTCCATAGATGCGGAGGGGACGCTCCTTGAGGTCGCTGCGGGACGCTACGGAAATGGTGACGCGCGCCTGGCCGCGCTAACGCACGGATGGGATGGAGAGGCCATGCGCCAGAACCGCGTGACGCGCGCTCGTGTCGACGTACCCTCTGCCAACCTCGCGCTCTTGCTGGGACTCCAGCCCGGTATCCTGAGTGGGATGGTGAACGCCGAGACGATGAAACAACGAGGTGTGCTCGCTCGCTTTATTTGGATCGCCCCTCGGATTCGCTGGGACGACATGCTCGTGGGCACCGATGTACCGGCCCTTGATCGACATGCCGTGGCGCGGTACGAGAAGGTCTTGCTCGACATCCTGAATAAATCGGATAAATCGGAGGGTGACCCGTACCTCCTGAAAATGTCCCCAGAGGCGCAGAAGGGCATCTATCGCCTGGAGCAGGCGAAGATCGACGGGATGCGACCGGGTGGTAGGCTGGAGTCTGTGCCCGCGTTCGCTGGAAAGCTCCCTGACCACGGTGCCCGTATTGCCGCTCTCCTGACGGTGGCTGATAGAGCGGACAAAGGGGAGGACCTCTTCCGTGACGCCATCCCTGGTTTGGCGATGGAGGCCGCCGAGAGACTGATTGCGGCTATCAGTACACACGTCGTCAAGGTGATCGGTGACGCTGGTGGAGATCGCAAGATGCTCGACCTCGCCTATCTGCTTGATCTATGCATCACCATGACGGGGAGCACCGAGTCCGAGATCCGAGAGCGAGCCAGGGGTAGGAAGGTATTTCGGGACGCCGAGCACGCCCATGATCGCTTCGACGACTTAGAACGTCGTGGCTGCATCCGGCGTGTCCCGCAGGCGAGGACTTCGAGGGCAGGCCGAGACCCATCACCTCTAATCGAAGTTCACCCCACCCTAGGGGGCTCCGATTTATCCGATTTATCCGAACAAAGCGCCCCGGAGACCCAGCGGGGCAATAAATCGGATAAATCGGAGGGTCCCGAGGACTCCCACGACAATCCCGATCTCGCGGTCGAACCGGAAGAGCTAGACGAAGAAGACCGCCGGTACATCGAAGACGAGCGGGCCGGGATGCAGGCCGAGGAGGCGGGGACGACGACGCACATCGCCGATTCGCTCCTAGCCGGAGAGGCAGTATGACGGCCGGGCTGAGACGGAGCCGGGCCCGTGAACTTTGCGTCCACCTCACCGAGCAGATCGCCAACATCGCACCACCGGGCATCGGCAATTGGGATGAAGCATGGGAGATCGTCGCCCAGGCAGATGCTGAGTTCATGGTCGCCCTGTTCGAGTGGGAGCGCACTGGCGACGACGCTGCCCAGGTTCGAGTACGCGAAGGTTACGACCGAGTGCTAGACGCCTGGCGTGAGGCCACGCGCCTGTACGAACGGGAAGTTGCGGGAACATCTTCCCGTTTGCGTTCGGCGGCGACGGAATCGAGCTGGCGATGCGACCCCATCGCGTCACGTTCGTACTCCGTTACCGTGAGGCCGACGCTCAGGCTCGCGTCCTGGAGTCATGCGCTGAGGGTCACGAGCAGCGGCTGGGGTGTCGTTAGATGGTATCCACCGAGCGGCTCGACGCCCTTGTTGATAAATGGCGATCCCGATCGGGTGAGCTTCGCCGGATGGGGCTGTCACAGCCTGCGGACCAGTTGGATGCGATGGCTGCCGAGCTAGAGGCCGAGATCACCGGATGGCTGGACGAGGGCCTTACGCTTGAGCAGGCCGCGAGGGAATCTGGCTACACGTACAACCACCTTCAGGCGCGTGTCGCTGAGGGCAAGCTTCCGAACGCCGGCCAACGCGGTGAGCCGCGCATCCGCCGTCGCGACCTCCCGGTGAAGGGAGGGCATGGAGGCACTCCGAGCATCGCGGAGATCGTGCTCACGAGGGCAGGGTAGCCGGATGGTGACCCGTACACTATTAATTGCACATGGGCACATTAATGGAGGATGCGTATCTCACGGCGCTCGACCGCCTCAATGTGCGCCGCGTCGCGGATGTCACGGGCCGAGGGCTGCGAACCCTACATGCCTACCGGCGCGGCGAGCGGCGCATCACTGAGGACGCGGCACGCGAACTCTTGGAGTATCTGAGAGCGATGTCCTCCGATCTCACGAAGGCCGCCGACGCCCTTGAGGCGGCACTACTGAAGGAGGCAGATGATGGCTAGAGCGGGACCAAAGAAGTGGTCCTACAGGGGGGGCACACGACCTAACACGGTGACGGTCGCCGAACGTACTTCCGGTGGGATCATCTACGCGAAGGCGTGGAACAGTAGCACCGGGCAGTACATCCGAGTTAGTCTCGGGCACCGTGACCGCGAGGCCGCCGAGCTATACGCGGATGAGGAGGCGCTGAAGCTTAGGAAGGGCGAGTCCGAGATACGCTCCGGTAGGGTAACGCTGACCCGAGTGTTCGATCTCTACGAGAGGCACAAGACGCCGACGAAGAGCGAGAAAGCCCAGGAGGAGGATCGGAGACGGTTCGAACTTTGGATGTCTCACCTCGGACCTCGACACGATCCTCACGCCATCACCATGCACCAATGGGCGGAGTTCGCTCGGCTACGCCTAGCGGGCGAGGTCAACGCGAAGGGCGAACCCGTGCCAAAGGGTGATTGGAAGCCACTGCGCCCTCGGACGGTTGAGAAGGAGCAGCGGTTCCTTCACGCCGTGTACCGATGGGCATGGATGTGGAAGCCGCAGCCTGGCTTTCCGTCTCTGATGCGGGAGAACCCCCTACGCAGTCGTGACCTCTTCCCGTTTGAGAAGGAGGAGAACCCCTACCGGCCGACAGCCACCGAGGACCGCTATCTGCGTACACGGACTCACGCCGAATCAGTTGTGGCCCATGTGTGGTGGACAGGGGAACGGACGAAGCAGAAATCTGATCTGCTCGAGATTCTAGATATCGTGCACGGGACGGGTCGTAGGATCAGGGCGATACTCGCGCTCAGGTTTGCGGACCTCCGTCTTGAGCGCACCACCGAGGCTCCGCATGGCGCTATCATGTGGCCGGGCGACACTGACAAGCAGGGCAAGGCTTGGGCCAGCGAGATGACCCGTGAGGTCCGAGCGGCGATTGATCGTGTGATGACGCGTCGTCCGGATCGGGCGGGCACGCTCCCCCTATTCCCGTCGCCTACTGACCCGGACATGCTCAGGTCGGTGTCATACGAACGAGCTAGTTGCTGGCTACGCCGTGCCGAAATGCTCGCGGGCCTGGAGAAGCTCAAGCACGGGCTCTGGCACCCCTACCGTAGGAAGTGGGCGACGGAGCGGAAGCACCATCCTGACAAGGACGTTGCCGAAGTGGGTGGGTGGAAGTCCACCGAGACGCTGAGACGGTGCTATCAGCAGTCAGACCCTGAGACGCGTAGACAGGTACTAGAGGACCGCAGGCCAGTGCTCGCGGTGTCTTGAAAATGACCCGGACTTACACAGTTTCTTACACACCCCGGTTTGGCGGACGCGGGGAGCGTTCATTCTGGAACGCGAAAACACTACGGCTGCAACAACATGTAGCACTTTGCGCCTGTAGCTCAGCTGGATAGAGCATCGGCCTTCTAAGCCGAATGTCCCCGGTTCGAGTCCGGGCAGGCGCGTTGGTGGAAGAGGATGTCCCGCAAGGCCTTAGGGTCTGCCGTTATCGATTCCTTCGGGTGGATCCTTCTGCCGTGTGGATCACGAACGCGGCGAGTTCAGTCCAACGGACGGGAGACGGCTTCAATTCTTCGAGAATCTCGTCGGCAGTCGTGCCTCTGAATGGCCCCTCGTGTCCCTTCTTCGACTCGTACGCCGCCACAGCACGACGGACGACAGGTTGCTCAGCCGGCGTCAGATCCATGAGGGGAACCTAACGGTATTCCCTGCGTGGTAGGCCAAAGCTTTCCAGACACACCAACCGGTACTGAGTCGAGGCCGACATGACGGGCTTTTGACCGAAGGTCGACCCTCGTACTTTGGCGCTCGGGACACATTCTAGGAGCCCCCTATTTCGATGCTCCGCCATGGACACTGATGAGCACCTGGACGCCCTGGTAGCGCCCCTTAGAGCGGATGTCGTGTCCGGCGCGTCGGTGGTCGGGAGAATGGCCGCAGGGGTGCTTCGTCGAGCCGCGATACGTGTGCAAGCGGGCTCGCTCGAGGAGTACCGATGGGCGTTGGGCGAGGTATCTGCGAGGGTACTCGACGCGCAGCCCGCGATGGCGCCGCTGGTCACGCTCGTGCGAGACGTCCTGGCTGCCGTGGAGGCCTCCGAGAATCTCGAGGCGGGTCGGCACGCTGCTGCCCGAACCGCTGAAGCGTTCCGCAGCGGTCTCGAGTCGCGGACCGAGTCAGTCGCGGCACGCGCGGCCCCGCTGCTTCCATCGGGCGGCACCGTGGCCACGATCTCGTCTTCTTCGACGGTGCGCGCGACGCTCACGCATGAGCGGGCGCGGGGTCTCGAGCGGGTGATATGCCTCGAGAGCCGACCCATGCAGGAGGGGGAGATGCTCGCGACCGCCCTGGCGAAAGCGGGTGTGGCGGTGACGTTCGCCGTCGATGCCGCCGCTTCGATACTCATGGTAGAATGCGACACGGTGCTACTCGGTGCGGACTCGATCGGTGACCTGGGCGTCGTGAACAAGATCGGCTCCGCCGGATTGGTCGACGCCGCTGTGAGACACGAAGTGCCGGTCGTCGTGGTATGCGATGAAACGAAGATCCTGCCGACCGGATTCCCTCAGCACCTCGCCGACGACCGGCCCGCTGAAGAGGTATGGAAAGCACCAGCCGGCGTGCGAGTGTGGAACCGCTACTTCGAACCGTTCGAGCTCGAGCTGGTGACGGCGGTGGTCACCGAGTCAGCCGCACTCACCCCACCAGAAGTCGAAGAGCTGCGCGCGGACATCGTGCTGCCGCATGGCCTCCGGGCGTGGGCCGATGCCCGCGCGCGCCGGACACCATAGGCGCCCCCCTCGAAGTGCCGTCGCTGGTCGTCGCTGGCTGTTGCTAAGGGCCAGCCTTCTGAGCCGAATGACAGTTGACCATTCGCCGCTCTTGGTGAAGGTTGAGCGCGTCGGCTCCCCACCGGTTTGTTCGCTGTTGGCCATCAACGAGCTCGTTCGCTCTCCCGACCCAACGGAGGCTCCCATGCTCCCGTCCCGTCCGACCCGCATCGTATCGCTTTCCTTCCTCGCCCTCGTCTTGTCACTCACTCCGCGTGCCGACGCTCAGCTTTCCATGGAAGCGCCGTTGCCCGTCGACCCCGGCGTCATCGTGGGCGAGCTCGACAACGGCATGAAGTACCTCATCCGCCAAAACCGCCGACCCGAGAACCGCGCCGAGCTGCGGCTCATCGTGAATGCGGGCTCGGTGCTCGAGGACGACAGCCAGCTCGGTCTCGCCCACCTGGTGGAGCATATGGCGTTCAACGGCACCGAGCACTTCGAGAAGCAGGAGCTCATCGACTACCTCGAGTCGATCGGGATGGAGTTCGGACCCTCGATCAACGCCTACACGAGCTTCGACGAGACCGTCTACATGCTCCAGGTGCCGACCGAGGATCCCGAGATGGTAGCCACCGCGTTCCAGATCCTCGAGGACTGGGCTCACCTGGTGAGCTTCGAGCCCGACGAGATCGACAAGGAGCGGGGTGTGGTCATCGAGGAGTGGCGTCTGGGACGCGGAGCCGCAGCGCGCATCCGTGACCAACAGTTCCCGATCATGTTCACCGACTCTCGCTATGCTGAGCGCCTCCCGATCGGCGACGTGGAGGTCCTGCGGAACTTCCCTCACGAGGAGCTGACCCGGTTCTACGAGACGTGGTACCGGCCCGACCTCATGGCCGTGGTGGCGGTAGGCGACTTCGATCCCGAGGAGATCGAGCAACTGATCCAGACACACTTCAACCGGCTGCCGGTGCCTACGACGCCTTTGGAGCGGCCGTACTTCGACGTTCCCGACCACGCCGAGACCTACTACGCGATCGCCTCCGATCCGGAGGCGACGGGCTCGCAGGTGGGCGTCTTGGCGATGCAGGACCCCCCGGATCTCACGACGGTCGGTGAGTACCGCCAGGGTCTGGTCCGGACCCTCGTGAGCGGCATGATGAACAACCGGCTCCGGGAGCTCACACAGCAAGCCGACCCGCCGTTCGTGGCGGCCTTTACGGGGGAGGGTCGATTCGTCCGTACGAAGAGCGCTTTCCAGCTCCTGGCGGTGGTCCCAGAAGACGGGCACGAGCGAGGGCTCGAGGCTCTCTTCATCGAGGCGGAGCGGGCGGCCCGCCACGGCTTCACGGCGGGCGAGCTGGGGCGTGAGAAGCTGGACCTGGTCAGGGCGTTGGAGCAGACGTTCAACGACCGGGAGAATCAGCCGTCACGGAGCTTCGCCAGCGAGTACGTCCGGCACTTCCTTGAAGGCGAGGCCATTCCGGGTATCGAATTCGAGTACCGAGCCGCCCAAGCCCTGATGCAGACGATCGACTTGGACTTGGTGAACGAGGTAGCGCGAACCAACCTGGACCAGGCCAACCGCGTGGTGCTTGTCAACGCTATTGAGAAGCCTGGCCTGACCACTCCCTCTCAGGAGGACTTCGAGCGGGTCCTCGCCGGAGTGACGAGCACGGACATCGAGCCCTACTTGGACACCACGCTCGATGAGCCCCTGGTGCCTGAAGAGCCGGAGCCTGGCACGATCGTGGCGGAGAGCTCGATCGACGAGCTGAACATGACCGTCTGGACTCTGTCGAACGGTGTCACCGTCTGGCTCAAGCCCACGGACTTCAAGGAAGACGAGATCGTGATGCGTGCCACGAGTCCCGGCGGTTGGTCCAACTCGAGCTTGGAGGATCACCAGTCGGCGGCGATGGCCGCGAGCCTGGTCCAGCAGAGCGGCGTGGGCGCCTTCTCCACGATCGACCTCCAGAAGGCCCTCGCCGGCAAGGCCGTGCGAGTGTCCCCGGCCATCGGCGAGAATACCGAAGGCATGAGTGGCTCGGCGTCCCCCCAGGACCTCGAGACGATGCTCCAGTTGGTGTGGCTCTACTTCACGGCGCCTCGTGAGGACGAAACGGCCTATGAGGCGTTCCAGGCGCAGTTCCGGGCGATCCTGGAGAACCGCGG
>JADFNK010000043.1:25000-26768 GCA_022563405.1 Gemmatimonadota bacterium
AGCGCCGATGCCGAAGGGGACCTCGGTCCCCGCAAAGGGTCCGTAATCATGCCGCCAAGAAAAGCTTCGCGGGGAAGTTCACATTGCGACCGTACCGTAAACGGACACACGTAGGCGGGGCGAGAAGCCTAAGGTGCTCGAGTGAATTGTGGAGAAGGAACTCGGCAAAATGTCCCCGTAACTTCGGGAGAAGGGGAGCCGGTGTTAGGTGAAACCGATGCATGGTGGAGCCGAAGCCGGCCGCAGAGAATCGGCCCAGGCGACTGTTTAGCAAAAACACAGGTGCCTGCAAAGTCGCTGAGACGACGTATAGGCACTGACGCCTGCCCGGTGCCGGAAGGTTAAAAGGAGGGGTTAGGATTCGTCCGAAGCTCTGAATTGAAGCCCCGGTAAACGGCGGCCGTAACTATGGAACACCGTAGTTGTAAAATCTGGCTATATGCTGGGATACCCGGTTGAAGCCGCGGTACTCGCCACTAGGTCTTGCTCAGCCATGAGCGGCCGAAGAGGGTGGCAGTGAAAATCCGTGGTAGACGGGCAATCAGCAGGAAAGGATCAAGCACATGCTCAAGGTCAAGCGAATCCAACCCAAGACCGGCTGGTATCTAGCGGGCTTTGCGGATGGGGAAGGGAGCTTCAACATCAGCTTCCGAAAACGTGACGACTACAGCTTTCCCTGGAAGGTTTCCCTCTGCTTCAATATCTCACAGCGTGACCCCGTGATCCTGTCGCTCTTCAAGCGGCATTTGGAATGCGGGACGATGCGGCAGCGGCGCGATGGCGTTTGGTACTTCGAGGTGAATAACTTCAGGTCCATTCGCGAGAACGTCATTCCGTTTTTTCGCCGATTCGGGTTTCTGTCGGCGAAGAAAAAACGCGACTTCGCGAAGTTCGTGAAGCTCGCTGGGATCATTGAAGACGGAGGCCATCTCACTAGCGACGGAGTCGAGGAGATTCTCGAGATCCGGAGCGACATGAACGATGGAGGGAAACGAAAGTACTCGGCAGAGGAGATCCTCGACCGAGTGGAGGCTTGGGAATCCTCAGAGACTGTACGCCGGACCGCCCGAGAGGGCGGATGATACAGTCCGGACTGCATGGAAACATGCAGAGCATGGCAGAAATGACCATGCCCGGTGCGGGGAATCAGCCCCGCGCCGTGTAACACAATCGAACGGTCCTAAGGTAGCGAAATTCCTTGTCGGGTAAGTTCCGACCTGCACGAATGGCGTAACGATCTGGGCGCTGTCTCCTCCACAAGCTCGGCGAAATTGGAGTCTCGGTGAGGATACCGAGTACCCGCGACAGGACAAAAAGACCCCGTGCACCTTTACTACAACCTGCTATTGGGTCTTGGCACCGCATGTGTAGGATAGGTGGGAGGCTTTGAACCAGGGGCGCTAGCTTCTGGGGAGCCAATGGTGAAATACCACCCTTGTGATGTTGAGGCTCTAACCTAGGCGAGTGAATCCTCGCTGGGGACCGTGGCAGGCGGGTAGTTTGACTGGGGCGGTCGCCTCCCAAAGAGTAACGGAGGCGCGCAAAGGTTCCCTCAGTGCGGCCGGTAATCGCACGAAGAGCGCAAAGGTAGAAGGGAGCTTAACTGCGAGATCGACGGATCGAGCAGATACGAAAGTAGGTCTTAGTGATCCGGCGGTTCCGAATGGAAGGGCCGTCGCTCAACGGATAAAAGGTACGCCGGGGATAACAGGCTTATCGCCCCCGAGAGTTCACATCGACGGGGCGGTTTGGCACCTCGATGTCGGCT
>JADFNK010000127.1:0-6671 GCA_022563405.1 Gemmatimonadota bacterium
GGACAACGCTGAAATAGGTCCCTGCACCGACGCCTCCAAGCCATTTCCGATAACGATCCAGGCGCTCCCGACGCGGAGTGCCGCGACCCATACGTATGATTTAGTATCAAATGTACGTACGCAGTGCGTAGTGTCCGCGAAGCGGGGCCCTTGTTGGGATCAACCTATGGTGCCCGCAGAAAAAGCACCAAGGGCCCGCGCGGGACAGCGGCGTTACGCGTCGTCGCAGCCAGACAGGGTTACCCGATGGTAGTGCGGACAATCAACTTCGCCGGACGGGAGCTTCCGCCAGCCATACACCGACATCTGATCGAGAAGAAAGCGACCCGGTAGGGTCAGCCGGGACAGTTCCTGCGCGTGGGGTTCATCCCGAGGTGCCGTGATTCGGAACGTGCAATGAGGTCGGTAAGGGAAGGGACTCTCGCGGAATTTAAGCCTACTCGCCGCCAGTACCTCATGTAGCGCTCGAAAAGGTTCCTCATCCGTCAACGTGAAAACGAAAATCTCGGTGCCAGGCCACCGATGCACCGAGGAGAACTCCGCAGCGATGGGAGCGGTCCGAAGCGCAAGGGCGTCCAAGATTCCAAAGGCCTCGCTTGGCCGCTGGTCATCCGAGAATACGCCGACTCCCGAAGACCCCGCCACCGAGATTGTGACGGGCTCCGTCATGGGGTAGGCGTTCCCGGCGCGGACTCTATTTACGCCCTCGGCTTGAGGAGGGGGAACGTCAAGAACCACGAACGTATCGTGTTCGAACTTGTCCATCACTTCATACCTTCGGCGATGTCGTGTAACGTTCCAGAGTTCCGAACCGGCGCGTCCAAGCGTCCGCCGGCTCAGCTCTCCTACCTCCGCTACCCGGCTCACCGCGCTTGCGCCGGTTTCTCCGGAGGGGCCGAAGGCCGCGTAGGCGGAACTCGTTTGTTATACGATGGGCGGCCGTCTCAGACCTTCGCGCTGGCCCCAACCCCACCTGTCGCTCGGAGCACTTCTGAATACAGGCGGTCCGGAGCCACATCCAAACCGCCGGGCCAAGCCACGGTACCACTCTCCGGATCAACGGAGACCTTACCGAACTCAGCTGGATTCTCGGTCCACCGCTTGAACACACCCCGTCCAGCTAGGTCGGAAAGATCCGCTTCGCCCTCAACCCCATTCTCGAATCGGACCCACACCTTGAAGTCCGGACGGGCCTCGACTGCGACTACGTCATAGAGCATCTCGCACTCCTCACTTTAGCGGCTCGATCGGGTCGAGCGGCTCATTGTTGCTGGCCTTCTGCCACGCACCCTCCAACTCATCCCTATGAAGGGCTGCCCACTCGACAACGAGGCCCAGCACCCGTGGGGACAAGCCGCCCGCGACGACCGACAAGTCCTCTATGGCAATGCTGGCCTTCTCTCCACCATACCGCGCGTGGAAGTGGGGAGGTCCACAACACCGACGCCCCTTGAGGATCGGTCTACTTGGTCCCGCGGCCGAAGAGCCTCTCGAAGAGCTGCTGTGATTCCGTGATTCCGCGCTCCGTGAAGGCCACAGACTTGGCCTTGCTCTTCGGATTCGTGATGAAGCCCTTCTGATACAGGCGGTCGAGCACTTCCCAGTCGAAGCCCTTCCAGGTGCGCCACCCTTCGTGGAGCCCGAGTAGCATGATGGCCAGCGCCGCCCGATCAACCGACTCCCAATCGACGGCATCCCAGTCGATGGTGACATCTGGCTTCTCCATGAACACCACCCTACCTCAGCTTTGGGACGGCAGCCACAGACCTCCTCCAATTCGCCCTTCTATCCCCTTCCTACCCGTATCGCAGGCCGCCTTTCGCGTAACGTTCAGGGCCTCCGAACCGGCCCACCTCGTTGCGTATTAGCTCTGCTCGTTTTGATCTAGCACTTCCGCTGGCCAACGTCCACATCGCTCGGGCGGGTTGCGTCGAGGGCCGCCCTCAGGCGGCCCGAGCCGGAGGCCCAGTGTTATGAGATGTTGCAACGCGAGTGGTGGTCTCAGCCTCTCTCCGCATCCGCCGCACCCGTCGCCAACCTGCGTGCATCGGCCCACTCTGATTCCAGACCTAGCTCCGCCGCCCACTTTCCCACGTACTCATGGTCGATCTGCTCCCACGCCCGCTCGAGGAGTTGGAGCACATCCCTTCGCTGCAGGGCAGAATCTCCGAGTCGGCTCCATTCGAGCTTAGCGAGTATTACGTCCTCCAGGCTCGCGATCGCCACCTCAACCTCCAACAGCGAGACGTGCTCCCTCCGGTCGAATTCGACTCGACTGAATGCACGGTCCTTCCGAACGATTAGATCGGCCTTCCATCCGGACATCGGATCGATCGCATTGAACTGGCCGTGTGTGCGGTAGGCTTCCAGAGCGGCCTCCCGATCCACGTAATACCCAGCATCGAGCAGACCCTCTACGATACGGTCGATTCCCGACTCCTCGGCCTCAATGACCAGGTCCAGATCCTGCGTGGCCCGAGGTACCGCGTAGTAGGCGGAAGCAAGGGAGCCGGTCAGCATGTACCGCACCCCAGCCTCGTCGAGTATCTCGACGACCTTTCTGAGGAACGCCGTCAGGCTCACTTCGATGGGGGCAACGTGACCCCATAATCTTCCGAGACCAACCGGGCGACGATCTCCCGCCGGCTCAGCTCCGGATGCCGAGCATGAAGCCCAGCGAGGCGAACGTCGCGCACCGCGTCACTCAATTCGACCGCTGCTTGAATCCGCCCTCTCCCATCCATTCGGTCCAACACGGCGTGGTACTCCGACCAGGCGGCGGGAGAGGTATCAAGTGGGCGCGAAATCATGTGCCGAATCTAGTCCTCGTTCACACAGCCCGCATCGTTCGGGCAACTTCTCATAACGTTCAGGGCCTCCGAACCGGCCCCAACCATTTCGTTTCCAACACCTTCTCTCTTCGTTCAAACACTTCCGCCCACCGGCTCACCCAGCCCGTGGCCGGTTGGGTCGGAGGTCGCCGCAGGCGGCCGGAGCCGGAGGCCCATTTGTTATCTGAAGTGCCGTGCCCTCAAGAACCCATCGCCACCCCCGGGCCTCCTCCACGTTTCGGGTCGGCTACCTCAGCGGCCATGGCGCAACATGCTCATGTCTCAAGTATTTCCGGATCAGTTTGAAATCGACCGTGTTGTCCGTGATGAGCGTTGCCCCAGATTCCCTGCATGATGCGGCCAGGAGGAAGTCGTTGACCAAGGACTTCGGAACACTCCTGAGTTCTCGCACTTCCTGCCGAGCCATCGCGGCGATCGCGGACCCTGCCTGGTCCCAGGCGGAATGGCTCGGCGTGATCACCCGCCCAGATCTCGTCAATGGTCCGAGCAAATCCTCCCGAATCTGTCGAGCTTTTGAAGTAGTGCTCGCTCCAACAAGCAGTTCGTGAAAGACAATCGAACTGAGGTAGGTGTTCGGGGTGAACCCTGCGAAATAGCGCTCCAGTTCCTTCGCACCGTCCTGACTTCGGAACGCTTTCACATAGAGGTTCGTGTCCAGCACGAACTTCTTCACGGTTCGACGTCACCCTCGAATACGTTCTCCACTCCTCCGCTCCCTGCCACTCGACGCACTCCCGCAATCAACTCCTCCCGCAGGAGCAGGGCTGAAAGCGCGAGATCCACCGCTTGGGTCTCAGTGTCCGCACCCAGAAGCTCTCGAACTCGATCCAGTTTCGCCTGATCGATGTTTAGATTCTTCCTGCGAACATTTGTCGTCGATCTACGGCCTCTCACCTTCGTCTCCGACATTCCTGCCTCCCTGTGTGTATCTGTATACAACACACAATACATCTGTATCGCCCAGCCAACAAGCCACCTGTCCGTGGCATTGCACATAACGTTCAGGGCCTCCGAACCGGCCCACTGCATCGTTCCTTACTTCTGCGACACATGGGCCGCCACTTCCGCTGACCGAAGCCGGCCCGGTCGCGGCCGGTTGGGTCGAGGGCCGCCTATAGCGGCCCGAGCCGGAGGCCCAGTGTTATGAGACGCGGTCCCCCGGTCGTTTCGACAGCCCGCGACAAGACATCCGGACCCGCGCAACGTCAGCTGGCGACTCCGCCCGGGTCCGCCCTCTCCCCGCCCAAGTCCTTTGACAGGCACTCTGCCAACACGCTGCGGATGAGCGCGTCCGCCTCCGAGAGCTCCATCGCAGCGGGCCCGTCTCCTTCTTTCGCCGCGTGACGCGCCTCGAGGCCGCCGAGAGCCGGGAGATTCGCGGTGGAGCGAAAACGCTTGAGGTCCTGGCTAGTGGCTAGCCCGGTGCGGCAGATCGAGTCGTCTCCGCCCAGATGCTGTCTTATCAGTTCATAGACCTTGTAGAGTGAGCCCCAACTAGGCATTTCCCTGCCGTAGAGCTCCAATGCGCGCCGCAAGGGCTCTGCTCCGGCTCTCTTGAGGACGTTCGGGCGGACCCGCCCAGACGGGTCAATGGATGTCAGCTGTCAACGCCGGTTGAAAATGTCACAGATATGGCGGTTGAAAATGTCACACTTCGACGGCAGGTGACGAGCCTCTAGATCGTCGTTTTCTCCTTTGCTCTTGCCCTCTTTCTGCGAGGGTGTGAAGGGCTCGACTCCGTAGGAGGCGAGTGTAGGATCTTGGAGAGGTCGGTGTGCTTGCGCATGCGGTAACTGCTGCCGCGGATGTTGACGATATGGCAGTGATGCAGCAGGCGGTCGATGAGCGCGGCGGCCATGACCTCGTCGCCCAAGATCTGGCCCCATTCCTCGAACCCTTTGTTGGACGTCAGCACAGTGGATGCGCGCTCATAGCGCCGGTTGATGAGTTGGAAGAAGAGCATCGCGCCGCTCTGGCTGACGGGCAGGTAGCCGATCTCGTCGATGACCAGGAGCGAGGGATAGGTGAGGACTTTGAGGCGGCGTCCCAGCTGGCCGGCGGTCTTGGCTTCTTCGAGCGAGGTGATGAGGTCGGCCAGAGCGCCGTAGTAGACTCTGCGCCCGCTCTGAGCGGCGGCAATGGCGAGGCTGATCGCCAGATGCGTCTTACCGACGCCCGGAGGTCCGAGGAAGATGACGTTCTCCTTGCGCTCCAAGAAGCCGAGCTCGTGGAGACTGTCGATCTGCTCGCGCTTGATCGAGGGCTGGAAGCTGAAGTCGAAGTCGTCGAGGGTCTTGATGCCCGGTAGCCGGCTCGAGCGCATGGCAGCCTCAAGGCGCCGGTTGTTGCGCAGCATAATCTGGGCACCGAGGAGTTGCTCGATGGCCTCCGAGGCTGTCACGCCGCCACCATCGACCCTGGTAAGGACCTCGTCGAGGGCTTCAAGCGCACCGGGCATCTTGAGATCGGCGAGCTGAGCCCGGATCCGGTCACGGCGTGACAGTGCTACGGCCTTCACCGGACACCTCCGGCCACCTGGGCGTATGCTTCCAACGACCGACGCTCCACGTCGATATGGGGAAGTACCGTCTTGGCCTGGTTCTTCACCTCGGCTGGCAGTATCAGAGATCGGTACGGCCGCGAGGCCAAGGGCCGCAGCAGGTCGCGCTCCTGCTCGAAGCGATCGACGGGCCGCTCCTTCAGTGTGCCATGCGTACGGACGTTGGCCACGTGATCGAGCCAGTGACGGGCCTGATGGTTGAGGTCCTCGTCCGATGTGAAGGTCCGGCCGTAGAAGAAGCTCGAACGAACGTAGCTCACCGGTCGTTCGACCTTGCCCTTGGTCTGCGCTCGGTAGGGACGACACGCTCGGACCCGGAAGTCCCAGTGATGGGCGAAGCGTAGGAACTCGGCGTTCTCAGTGACGCGACCTCCCCCCGCTCGCTCATCCTTGGTGATGACGGCCTTCATCTGGTCGAACAGCAGCTCATGAGGCACACCACCAAAGAAGCTGAACGCCGCCTCGAGGCCCTCGAACACATGCTGCATCGTCTGTCGAGTGAAAAACTGCAGCCACAGGATGCGCGAATACCCCAGCACAACCAGGAACGCGTAGCGCTTGCCCCAGGGCAGGCGAAAGTCTGCGAAGTCCACCTGACCCTGATGAGCGGGTGGCGTCTCGAAGCGGACCAGCGGCTCCTCGGGTGCTCGAGGCCGGACCTTGCGGATGTACTCCTTCACCTGAGTGTAACCACCGAGGTATCCGGCTGCCTTGATTTCCTCAAAGAGCCGCACCGCCGTGAGATCCGGGTACTCAGCCAGTCGGCTGACGAGGATGTCTCGGTACCGACCAAGCTTGGTGGCAACCGCTGCCCGGGGCGAATAACGCACCCCCGCGGCGCTCAGATCTCGGTCCAGCTCTCCATTGCGGATCCAGCGATAAATCGTCTGACGGCTGATGCCGAACCGTTCGGCCAGCTCCCTCTTCGTCATGCCCTGCTCTAGGTAGTGTCTCAGCAACACGCGTCGCTCCCATCCGATCACGGACACCTCCGCTTCTTCAAGTGGAGGTGCCAAGGTGGACGTTAGGACGTCAGAGCAGCTACTCGGTCATCGGTAGCCTACCCTCAACGTCCGGATCTCGGACGCCGACGTGTAACCTTTTCGTCCGCCACAAATGGGATAATTTCACCCGCCGCTAACAACGTGGTTCGCGCAACCTGCAATCTCTGCTGCCATTGTTTGAGCAGCCTGCCGATCTTTGTTGACAGCACAATTGACGGCAGCGACGCCCCCAATGGAGGGCCTGGAAACTCCTTT
>JADFNK010000127.1:6681-7135 GCA_022563405.1 Gemmatimonadota bacterium
GGTTCCTCCGCGAATTGCGCAATCAGCTCCCGGATCCGTTCCCGCTTGATATTCGAGTAGCGCCCGCTCTTGATGGGGTTCGATCCGCCGTGGAGCTTGCAGCGACCCTCGCCTGCGTGATCCGTGCCCCACCCTGCTGGCCTGGTACAGACCCCCTCGGCCTGGCGTCTCTGGGCTCCACAGATCGGGTAGTTCTTCTCTGGATCTGCGGGGTGCTCAGGGCTGTCCGATATGGGGCCTTCTACGCCAAAAGCCCCTGCAGGGGAGCTTCATCTGTCATGGCTGACCCCTCCAGCGAACGCTGTCATGAGTGGTGGGCATGAGGGCGAAGCCCGGATGTGAGCCGTTAGGACGCCGGTTTTCGAGACCGAACGGAGGTGTACCGCTAAGTCCGTCTAAGGCCGTTTACGTCCCGTTAACGAGAATTTTCCGCGGCCGCCTTTCCGGCTAGGTA
>JADFNK010000128.1 GCA_022563405.1 Gemmatimonadota bacterium
CGACATTTTCCCCATGGGCCCCAGCCACACTGGACGGCGCGCGCCGGCAGGGGGTGTGGTCCTGCTTTACGCCCTATTCGCTTGCCTGGCCGGCCTACTGGCGGCTCCCCTGGCCGCTGTGGCCCAGGCCGACGACATGGAAGTCCGCATTGGTGTCACCGCTGCGGGGATCGGGTCGATAGGTGCCTCGGTCGAATTCCTGTGGGGGAGTCGGAGCATCGACGTGAACCTGGCGACGTTCTCGTTCAGTGAAGTGAGCCTGGCCGTCACGGGCAAGCAGTATTTCGGGAGCGGCGACCTACGGCCGTTCTTGGGTGTGGGTCTTTGGGGCGTCGTCGGATCGACCGGCCAAGATGGCGAGCAAGCGGGTAAAGCGCTGCTCCTCCGGCTTCCCGTCGGGGGCGACTGGAACTTCACCGGGAAGCACTACTTCGGCGCAAGCCTGGCCGTGAACGAAGGACTGTGGATCGATCGAGCCGATCCCGAGGACGATAGGCCCATCAACCGGCGGCCGGTCCCCCTTCCCGGGTTGTATTACCGCTTCGAGCCCTAGACACCGGGCTCCTTCTAGAGCTCTTCGGGCTCATCTAGAGTTCTTCGGGCTCGTCCCAGGTCTCCCTCCAGAACTCGTCCTCTTCCCTACCGATCTGCTCCAGGTCCAAGGGCTCCGGATCGTCCGTGAGAAGGGAACCCTCCTCCTCGATCCGACGGATGTCGTCCTCGTCGATTCGGGGGAGCGGGACCTCGATCAACTTCTTGATCCTTCGTCGCGTGGAAATCCAAGCGTACGCCACCAACGCGCCGAGCAAGAACCAGAGCACCGGCCAAAGAAACCGCATGGCGATCACCTCGGCACCAGGATCATGAGACGGGAGACATCCCCACGTACTTGAGGCCGCTGCCCGTGTTGAAGAGTACGACTTCCTCCTCAGGGTCGAGCGCGCCCATCGCGACGAGTGCGGGAACTGCTGCCGCGACGGCGCCGCCCTCGGGTGCAGCGAAGATCCCGGTGTCCTGTCCGACCGCCTGAACCCAGTCGAACATGTCTTGATCGGGGATCGCCACCGCCGCCCCGCCCGACTCTCGGATCGCCTTCAGAATCAGAAAGTCGCCGACCGCCCCCGGCACCCGCAGCCCAGCCGCGTAGGTGGCGGCATCCGCCCACGGCTCGGCCTCCGTAGCCCCACTCTCCCAGGCTCGCACCATCGGGGCACATCCGGCCGCCTGAACGGAGAACATCTTGGGCCGCTCCGGCCCGATCCAGCCCATCTGCTCCATCTCGTCGAACGCCTTCCACATCCCGATCAGGCCCGTCCCGCCGCCGGTCGGGTACACGATGCCGTCGGGAAGCCGGCCGCCCAGCTGTTCGAACACTTCGTAACCCATCGTCTTCTTGCCCTCCACCCGGTACGGTTCCTTGAGGGTCGAGAGATCGAACCAACCGTGTTCCTCCACCCCCGCCCGCACCACGCGCCCGCAATCGGTGATCAGACCCTCGAGAAGCTGTAGGTCAGCGCCCAACGCCCTCATCTCGGCAAGGATGGGGGCGGGTGTATCCGTGGGCACGACCACGTGGACCGGCAGTCCCGCGGCTGCCCCGTACGCCGCCGCCGCACCGCCCGCGTTGCCCGCGGACGGGAGCGCGATTTCGGTCGCGCCCAGCTCCTTCGCGCGGGAAACGGCCAGACAAAGCCCACGGTCCTTGAAGCTCCCCGTGGGGTTCTGGCCCTCGTCCTTCATCCAGACCCGGTCGACCCCCATACGGGCGGCCAAACGCGGAACGTCGAGGAGCGGTGTCCAGCCCTCACCCAGGCTGATCTGGCAAGCTCGATCCCGGACGGGGAGTACGTCCTCATAACGCCACAGATCGGCCCTGCGTCCAGCGACATCGGCCGGCTGGAACCCGGGCCGGATCGCCTCCAGATCGTACCGGGCGAAGTACGGCTTCCCGGCCGGAGACAACGTGTGAAGCGCTTCACTCTCGACGGTGTCCCCCGTGTAGGTGCACTCGAGGTGGCTGGCCCCTCGGAGGGGCTCGGACGAAGAGGTCATCGAGTCGTCGCCGGGTCGGACTCTCTCGAAAGCAGCCGGACCCCGACCCCAACGGCCAGCAATGCCGGAGCCAGAAGTACCCAAGGCGGCGCGTCTCCGCCGCGGTCGAGCCAGGCACGGAGCGCCGGTACGGAGGTTATCAAGACGATGCTCCCATTGTTCACGAAGTGCATGAGGACCCCAACCCAAATCGAGCGGGTCGAAAGGACCGCCCATGCAAGGATAAAACCGAGCCACGCCGTCGGCAGAAATCGGAAGGCCGACTCGAAGGAAATATGAAAGGCTCCGAACAGCAAACCGTTGACCACCGCGATCCGCACGGCAGACCCGCGGCCCCGGATCCCCGCGAGGAGCACACCCCTGAAAACCGCTTCCTCGCAGATCGCCGGCGTCAGCGCCAGAAGAGCGAGCAACCACATGAACTGCGAGGGGCTCTCGGCGGTGACGAGATCCTCCAGACCCTCGAGCAGGTCCCACGGAACCGGGAGCACAAATCCCTGCGCCCAGGCGAGGAACCAACCCAACGGCATGGCCCCTGCAATCAGTAGCAGCGCCCCCGCGACCTTTGTACCCCCTGGACGCCGTAGGGAGAAAGTCTCGCGGAAACTGAACCCAGCCACCCACACGAAGAGCAACGCCGGGAGTAGCAGGAGCAGCCACTCCGACAGAAATAACCCCCGTTCTCCCAACCCAGCCTGGAGTGGGAAACCCAGGTAGAAGAAGAGAACCGCCACGGCAGCGATGAATCCGATCGCCTGGGCCGCAACAGGGGTAGCCGACACGGGGGCCACCGCACGCAGCCGTCTGTAGTTTTTTGTCAAATCTGGAACTCGATCATGCAGGCACCGTATGTGAACATGCGCGATCGGGGCAACCCTTCAGCGCACCAACACGTCCAACGGTCAATGATCCTTCGACCATCGTGTGAATGAACGAAGCCCAGCTCTTACGAAAAGCGTGCCAGGGGGACGGTCCGGCTGTGCGGGCTCTCTACGAAAGGTATTCCCCCCGGGTATATGCGGTTGTCCGGCGGATAGCGGCGGATGACGATTTGGCACAAGATTACGCGCAGGAAGCGTGGATCAGAGCGATCCGTGCGCTTCCTACGTTTCGGGGAGAGGCGCGGTTCTCCACGTGGCTCCACCGTATCGCCGTAAACTCCGCGCTTCAGGCGGTTCGCGCAGCGGAGACGCGGCACAAGAAAGAGGCGCCGATGCCTGAGTCGCTGGCCGTGGCTCCTCCGGAGCGGGACGCCCTGTTGAGCCAGAAACTCGAGTGGGCACTCGACCGCCTGCCCGAACGCATGCGCAAGGTGCTGATCCTGCATGATGTCGAGGGTTACACGCACGACGAAATCGGTGAACTGTTGGGGACCACGGCGGGAACGTCCAAATCCCAATTGTTCAAGGCGCGCGGAAAAATGAGAGTGTTGCTGAAAGACCTGGATTCATCGGAGAATTCGGTCTCGAGGAACGACGGAAAGGAAATAGAAGCATGGAGCATCTGACCCAAGACACCCTCGCTCGTCTCGTCGACGAGCGGCCGAATCCCGACGAACGGGATCACATAAAGACGTGTCGCCGCTGTGCCGAGGCGCTCCGGGCGTTCAGGCTTCAGTCGGAAGCCTTGGGAGGCCTTCCGGCGCTCAGGCCTCCTCCGGGCGACTGGGAATCGCTGGAGGCTCGGCTCGTGAGCGAGGGGCTCGTCCGCACAACGGAGACGTTCCGGCGCTTTGGCTTCGCGGCAGCCCCGGCCTGGATGCAGGCCGCAGCAGCCATCGTGGTCTTCCTCGGGGGGACGGGCTTCGGGCTCACACTCACCAACGCAGCAACCTCGGATGAGACTCCACAGAGCATGTCCCTTCCTGCGTCGCAGATCTCGTCCGCCGAAGAGGCGGTGCGGGCAGTGGAGCTAGCGGAACGAGCCTACATGCAGTCGCTCGCCCGTTACCGTCAGTGGACGGGAGGAAGTGACGGGCCGCGGGCTGCGGACCCTCTGAGCCTCCTGACGGCGTTAGAGGGGCTGTTGGCCGCGAGCCAGGAAGCAGTGCGCCTCGCGCCGGCAGATCCGGTCTTTAATGGATTCCTGGTCAACGTGCTGGCCGAGCGCCAGGAAGTGCTGCGGCAGATCTCCACCAGCGGGGACGACGTCTGGTTCTGATGATGATTTTGGGACCTCTCATGAGCTATCGACTTCGGGCTCTCGGCCGGACCGTCGCTCTGGTTGTGGCTCTGTTCACCCTCTACACGTCGAGCGGGAACGCACAGAGCGCGCGGTCATGGGCCGTAGCTCAAGCGCCCCCACCCCCTCCGATCGAGCGCGGCTGGATGGGAATCAACGTAGAAGTGACCGTTCTGGAACGAGAAAGAGGTCCCGCCAACATCGAAGTTCGTGTCGTGGGCACGGTGGACGGGAGCCCTGCAGCGGAGGCCGGGGTAGTTTTCGGCGACGTCCTCCGTGGCATCAACGGGGAGCTTCTGACGATAGAGGGGTGGCAAGTTTTTACGCAGAACCTCCGTCCCGGGGTCGATTTGCGCCTTGCGCTCGACCGTGAAGGCCGTGGCCGGGAAGTACGCCTGACAACCGCGACACGGCCGAGCCTTCCGCCGGTGCCCGTGGGGCTGACCGATCACCTGGACTCGGTGCGGACTTCGTTCCGGATCCAGCTCGAGTCCAACAAGGGGATGTGGGCCAGTCGGGACTATGTGGCCTTCCTGATGGCGAGCGGCTCCGTCGAGGAGGAATCCTCCCGGATCCTCGCTCAGACGCGTCAGAATGCCGTGAGCTACGGCTTACGCGCCGGATCGGTCGAAGACCTGGTGGCTCCGTCCCGTCAAAGTAGTAACCGCTACTCCCTGGTGTGGAACACAGATGCTGCGCTCCCCTTCGAGTACCTCATGTTGCAGTCACCGGAAGCCGATTCGGTCAAGACGGCCATCATCGGGCTACGGGGGACGCTGAGCCAAGTGATCGAGGCCACACGGGTTCGGGAGCGGGAGATCAGGGAAATCGTGCAGGTGAGGGTCAGGGAGTTGGGCGATGCCGACGCGCAGCTCCTCCGCCTGAGATCGGATAATGAGCAGGTCCAGGAGGATCTCGAACGGCTTGCCGTCCGATTGGTCGAGATCGGATCGAACGAGCGAGAAATCAGGATGCGAGCCGCGGGACCCACTGCCGGGTCGGCGGTGCAGGTCCGGCCGGTCACCGCCTACGTAGTGGGCCGCAACTTCGTGGGCGGCGCCCAGTTCAACGACCTGAACCCCCAACTGGGCACATACTTCGGTACCGACCGCGGCGTGCTCGTCATTCAGGTCCTGAGCGGGACGCCAAGCGACGAGGCGGGTCTCGTACCGGGTGACGTGGTCACGCACGTCGGCGACACGGAGATCGATAGCGTGGAGGGTTTCCGCACAGCTCTGAACCGGGTCTTGGCCCGCCGAAGACAGGCTGAGCTCACGCTGGTGCGAAGAGGAGAGCGGGTCACGGCGACGCTGTCGCGCTGACGCGCCCTAAGGCCTCGCAAGCTCCCGTTTTGGCGCCCTCGATAGTGCCTGTGCGCCTCGGGGTGTGTGTGGGAGGCGCCAAAACGGTAGCTGACGCGCAGCTTGGACTCTCCTGCGTCCTGTCGTGATCGTGCGGAAGACCGGCTAAATGGTTAGCTGGCTCTCTGAGCTGACCGAGAAACTGAATACTTCGGGCGTCCTTCCAAAACGCCGGAAAGACATTCGGATTCCTGGATGACGGGCGAGATCTGGTAGCGGTCTCAGATGGCGACGGCGGTCGCGTGGCAACGTTTTCCCGATCACTCAGATGAGGGATGGCCAGAGGTCCGCGTTGGGCTCCCCCTCGACGCCAATTTCGTATACGCGGCTAGTGGGCCGCTGACCCGTGTGGCGAGGTGGAAAGTCGGAAGGGCCGAGTCCGAGGTCTTGGACGAACTGTCCTCGAATACCAACTTCCCTCCGTTCGAGTTACAAGCCGGTGGCGGAGTCGTGGCTCCACTCGGGTTCAACGCCACTCTGAGGGTGAAGGGTGCGACTGCTGAATTGACCTTGCTCTCGTTCGAGCAGGTCCGTGAGCCTGAAGCAATCCGTGGGGTTATGCAGAATCGGGCGACGCGCTGACGACGCCGGAAGAAGGCCCCAGGTAACTGTACCGAGGATCGATTCAATGAGGGTGCTGAGGTTGAGCGAGGAGCATGTGCCCGAGGTCACGCGCGTGCTTTGTGAAGCCTTCTACGACTATCCGGTCATGCGGTACGTCATCGGTGGGGGCCAGGCAGACTATGGGCGTCGGGTTAGTACCTTGGTCCATTTTTTCGTCATGGCCCGAGTGCTCCGCAACGAAGAGTTGTTAGGCACCATGGATGGCACGGACCTGGCTGCTACCGCGCTCGTGTCCTACCCCGGCCGGGGGGAAGCCCCCGCCGAACTCATGACCCTTCGTGATGAGGTATGGGACGAGTTGGGTCCAGAGTCGCGGTCACGTTACGAGGCCTATAGCGCAGCGTGCGCCCCGTTTGACATCGCGCTTCCACCACACATCCACCTCGACATGATCGGCGTGAGCCGAGCGGCTCAAGGGACCGGCTTGGGCCGCAAGCTGATCGACCATGTCCACCTCATGTCTCGCGAGGACGCCTCGTCTCAGGGTGTCACCCTCACTACTGAAGATCCGGCCAATGTGCCTCTCTATGAGCACTTCGGATACAGAGTGGTAGGGCACGCGAGACTGTCTCCCGCGTTGGAAACGTGGGGCTTCTTCAGGCCGGATTAGTACCCCTACCTACACGCCCCACTCACTCAAGAGCGCCGCGACCTTGGCTCTGATCGACGTGCGCCTGGCACCATCGGATGCGTCAAGAGCCGGAAGTGCTGTCCCCACAGCCGGGAGGGTGTGACGCCCACTCGGAGCCGGTCCGCCGCGAAGCGGTGGAGCGCCCGGTCCGCGGCTCCGCCGCGGACCGCAGCGTCGGCGGGGAGAGGGCGTCACACCCT
>JADFNK010000129.1 GCA_022563405.1 Gemmatimonadota bacterium
CCCGGGTCGGAGCATGTGGCCAACGAAGGAAGATCCCGCTTTATCGTCAACCCCATGTTTCTTTCGGCAGAGCGGTCCAGTGTGGTCTGTGGCAGGTGCCACGACAGACGACAGGGGTATGGCGGAGAAATCATGGGTTATACACAAGCTCTCAGCATCGAAGGAGAGCTCGCCAGGCCGGGTATAAGCCGCCACGAGCTGATCACGAAGTTTACCGATCCGATCAAGAAGGGGCCGACCATGCAAGGTCCTGGAACGGACAACAACATCTGGCCGGACGATATCCACTCGAGCAAACCTCACCAGCAGTATTCGGATTTTCTGAAGTCGAAGATGTACAGAAACGATCGACTGCTGGTCACCTGCTCGGACTGCCATGACATGCATGGTGGCACGCCCTACCCACGTTCGCTCATTCACGACCCCGATGACGCCAGCTCCCCCCTTTGCCAGAGATGTCACCTGGTGGATCTCTTGCCTCACATGGAGACGGAGCTGAACGCGAAGATGAAGGGCGATCTGACACGCTGTATCGACTGTCATATGACGGGAACGGCCAATACGGGGGGTATTGCAGGCGATTTCGGCAGGATGATAGAGACGCCTCCCTATGCCAGCGCGGCCGAAGAAGAGAACAACACCTACTGGGAAAGCCCCATGAAGTCCCACGTATTCGACGTGCCTTTGAAAACGAATGTCGGGGTCGACGGGGTGTCGCCGGGCAGGGCGATGCCGATTCCCTATACGGCCGCCTGCGGCACGTGTCATGTCGTGAACGAGTTACCGTTCAGATAGTGGCAGACTACGCCTAGTGGGATACTACGCCCGCAAGCTCATTGCACTCGCTGGCTTCGTGGCAGTTCTGCTGATGCCGGCCCTCGGAGAAGCCCAGGAGGGCGAATCGTGCGCGTTCCTGTGTATGCCCGAGCTGAAGATCGAGCCTACGATCAGCTTTGAAAACCTCGGAAGCCGAGCGCGAGTCGAGGTCGCCGGGGTTGTCGAGCAGACCCAGCGAGAGACCGTCTTCGAGTTGCTCTTCGCGGTCGGCGTGCCCACGGTGATTCCGCGGGTAGGGCTGACGTTCGAGGCGGGCTTCGCGCCGTTCGAGACCGACAATCTGGTGGAGCTCGAATTCGAACTTAATCTGTACTTGATCGAGTCCGATCGGACGGGGGGCTGGCTCTCGTCGCACTTCGACATCGTCGACAAGTTCAGTCCGGCTGAGCGGCCGGACGCCACGAGCGCCTATACACACAAGCTCAATTTCGAGTTGGACACCGCCCTCCATCCGTTCAATTTTCTCTCCGAGGGTCACTGGCTACGGAACCTCGAAACGGAGGTCTCCATCGACTACGTGGCGACGGGTATCCCGAAGGCGGGTGACCAGTTCGGGGACGTGCTCTATCTCGACGATGAGAGCCCCTGGTCGCTCTCCCTCGTCTTGGTGATTCCACTGGCCCCGCTCAATCCTTGAGGACCGTTGCTGCTGGGGGGGGATGAAGGGCTGAAGGGTCGATCCGGAGCCCGCGGTGCCACGAGATGGGCTCGGAGAATCACCGCGCCGCGCGCCGTGGACGACGCGCGGCCGGAACCGGACACGGCCCCAAACGAGACCTCAAAACCGTAGATTGACAGGCGTGCCCCGGCCCTGCGAGGTTACTGGGCTTTGAAGCGGCCATAACCCGAGGCAGACCGTCCCGATGTTCAACTCCATACGAGGCCGGATCATCGTCATTATCGCGATGCTCCTCGTCAGCGCATATTACCTGGCGACAAACGGGATCAAGCTGGGCCTGGATCTCCAGGGCGGCATGCACCTCGTCCTCGAGGTGGATGATCCGGAGGGTACGATGACAGAAGACGCCCGTGCCGACGCCATCGAGCGATCCGAGCGAATTATGCGCAACCGGATCGACGAGTTCGGCGTCGAGGAGCCGATCATCCAGAAGGTAGGTTGCTGCCGTCTCATCGTGGAGCTACCCGGAATCGGCCCCGACGACGAGAGCCGGGCGAAGAATCTCATTGAGCAGGCCGCGTTCCTCGAGTTCAAGCTGGTGCTTCCGGTCGCGGAGTTTGAGTCGCGGCTTCCTCAGATCGACCGCCAGATTGTCAACGTGTTGGGCATGGATTCGCTTCAAGCGCTCGGTGGAGTCGCGCAGGGACCCAGCCAGGAGCTTCAGAACCTTCTGTTCGATGGCTTGAACGTGGACTCCACCCAGGCGGACAGCACCGGGGTCGATGAAGATGCCGAAGAACAGGATCAGTCACCCAACCTCATACCCTTGCAGTCCCTACTCCTTATCGGAGACATGGAGGGTGTTTTTCTCGTTGCGACGGAGAACGTGGAGCGGGCCCGGCTGTTCCTCGCTCTGCCCGAGGTCCAGCGGGCTTTTCCGCGGAACGTATCCCTCCACTGGGAGGCGGATCCGATCGCTCTCGATCTGAGACCCTACCGCCGCCTCTACGTCACGACAGAGGAGGCGTTCGTCGACGGGACCATGCTGGAGGATGCAACGGCGCAGCGCGATCCGAACGGCAACCAGGCGCAGGTGAATTTCGAATTCAACAGGGTCGGCGGGAGGCGCTTCTCGCGTTTCACGGAGCAGAATATCGGCAATCTCATCGCCATCGTACTCGACGGTGAGATCGTGAGCGCGCCCGTGGTGCGCGCTCGTATTGGGGCCAGCGGTGTCATCGAGATGGGGAATGCCGACATGGCCGAAGCGGCCGACCTCGCGCTGGTGCTCCGAGCGGGTGCGTTGCCGACAAAGCTGGTAATCGTGGAGGAGCGGACGGTCGGACCCTCCCTCGGGCAGGACTCCATTGATCGGGGCCAGATCGCCGGTATCATCGGGATGTTCGCGGTGGTCCTGATCATGATCTCCTACTACCGCGTGGTGGGCGTCTTGGCGGTGATGGCTCTGGCTGTGTACATGACGCTGGTTCTGGGTGGCCTCGCGGCTTTCAACGGCGTGTTGACACTTCCGGGGATCGCGGGCCTGATTCTGTCGGTGGGAATGGCCGTGGACGCGAACGTGCTCATTTTCGAACGCATCCGAGAGGAGTTGATCCTCGGGCGGGCCACGCGGACGGCGGTCGAGGAGGGTTTCGCGCACGCCTTGTCCGCCATCGTGGATGCGAACATGACGACGCTCTTCACCGCGCTCATTCTTTTCCAGTTCGGAACCGGGCCCGTACGGGGCTTCGCGGTGACGCTTTCGATCGGGATCGTGGCCTCGTTCTTCTCGGCCCTTTATGTGACCCGAACCTTCTTCCTCATCTACTTGTCGGGCAAGAAGGCGTCGGACCCGATCAGCATCTGAGACGGATTCCATGAGATTTTTCGACCAAGCCAAGTACTCGTTCATCGAGAAGCGACGCCGGGCGTACACCTTCTCGGCGGTCCTGATTCTCGTGGGGGTCGGGGCAATGATCTTCAACGGGTTCAGCATCGGGAGCTGGCAGAACTACGGCGTGGATTTCACGGGCGGGTTCCTGATCCGGGTCCAATTCGACGAGCCCACCACGGCCGGCCAACTCCGGGGCGTTCTCGGTGGTTCGGAAGTCACGCGTTTCGGCGAGGACAACGAGTTTACGATCCGTGCACCAGTCGCGAACGACAACGTGGAGACCGTACGCGCGCGCATCCAGGGTCAACTCCAGACCGAGTTCGGGAATGGCACGTTCACCATCGTGCGGGCCGATACCGTGACGCCGAAGATCGGGGAGGAACTGCAGACGAAAGCAGCGCTGGCCATTCTGTACTCTTTTATCTTGACCCTGATCTATATCGCCATCCGATTCGAGTTTCGTTTTGGCTTGGCTGCGGTGATCGCGACGGCCCACGACATTCTGGTCACACTCGGCTTCCTGGCGATATTCAGGATCGAGATTGCGCTTCCCACGGTGGCGGCCATCCTGACGATCGTCGGGTATTCGCTGAACGACACGATCGTCGTGTTCGATCGCATTCGGGAGAATCTCAACGCCAAAGGCGGCCGGCGGGAAGATCCGAAGGTGCTCGTGAACCGCTCGATCAACGAGACACTTCCGCGGACCGTGCTCACATCCGGGACGACGCTCGCCGTGCTTGTGGCTCTTCTGGTCGCGGGTCCGGCGGTGATCCGGGACTTCACCATGGTACTGATCCTGGGCGTCACGATCGGGACGTACTCTTCCATCTTCGTGGCGTCGCCGGCCCTGCTCGAGATCCAGAAGCGGTTCGGTGATGGTGCGGCGAGCCGCGAGCGGCGCAAAAAGCGCGGGGCTCAGGTGGCCACTTAGCTCACCTCGTGTTCGACAGTCACTGCCATCTCACGGACGGCCGCTTCGACGAAGATCGGGCGGCCGTTCTCGATGCCGCGTTACAGGCAGGCGTCACCCGCATCGTCACGGTCGCTTCCGATCTCGAGGATGCCAGGGCCGCTGCGGAGCTGGCGGAGAACCATGCGGACCTGCCACGGAGCCATGCGGGTCCACCGGGGAGCCGTGCGGCCCTCTGGTCGACGGCCGGGATCCATCCCCACGAGGTCTCTGACACCGACGACGCCGACCTCGCCGCGGTCCGAGAGCTGGCGGCAACGCATCCCCGAGTCGTTGCCATCGGCGAGACCGGCCTGGACTATTTCTACGAGCACTCTCCTCGGGAGCTACAGCGCCGCTGGTTCGAGGCACAACTGGAGGTCGCCGCCGACCTCGATCTTCCTGTTGTGATTCACACGCGCGAGGCGGAAGACGATACCATCGCCGTTCTACGGAACGCGCCCGAGTCGGTCCTCAAGGTTCTCCACTGTTTTACGGGGAGTATGAAGTTGTTGGAAGTGGGGCTGGAGGAGGGTTGTTACGTGTCGTTTGCGGGGATCATTACATTCTCCAAGTTCGACGGTCAGGAAGCCGTACGGGCGGTTCCCGAAGATCGGTTGCTGGCCGAGACGGACGCGCCGTACCTGGCGCCGGTTCCGCGTCGCGGAAAACGAAATGAGCCGGCGTTCGTCACGCACGTGGTGGCGGCGCTCGCCGACATCCGGGGCGAAAGTGTTGGAGCCGTTGCCGAGGCCACGGCCCAGAATGCCGAACGGTTTTACGCGCTGAGTGACCATGCCGCGAACGATTGAGGTCCTTCCGGATCTGGTGGCGAACCAGATTGCCGCCGGCGAGGTGGTGGAGCGGCCCGCGTCCGTTGTGAAGGAGCTGGTCGAGAACGCCCTGGACGCCCGGGCAACGCGCATCGACATCGAAATCGAGCGCGGTGGGAAGCGACGCATCCGGGTGACGGACGACGGGATCGGTATGGGCCGGGAGGACGCGCTGGCCTCTCTCGAGAGGCACGCCACCAGCAAGATCCGCGCTGCGGTCGATCTCCAATCGGTGGGGACGTTCGGCTTCCGCGGGGAAGCCCTCCCCTCTGTCGCCGCGGTGTCGCGCATGACGCTCGAGACGAAGTCGGAGTCCGACCCACTGGGCACCCGCGTTCGCATAAACGGGGGGACGATCACGGGGTTCGATGACGCTCCTCGAAGGCGTGGCACATCAGTCGAGGTATCCACCCTGTTCTTCAACGCTCCCGCCCGGTCGAAATTCTTGAAGACGGTCGGGGCGGAGGCCCGGGCCGTGAGTGACGTCGTGAGTGTGCTGGCGCTCGCCAATGCCTCGGTCGGCTTCGGGCTCACCTCCGGCGGACGGGTCCTTCTCGAACTGCCTCCCGCCTCGGACCTGACGGCCCGGGTGGCTGCTCTTTGGGGGAGGGAAGCGGCCGCCACGCTGATCGCTCTCTCCACCGAGTCCGACGGCATCGAGGTTCGCGGTCTGATCCAACGACCAGATGCGGCCAAGACCGGATTTCGGCGTGCTCATCTCTTCGTGAACGGGAGACCTTTTCGGAGTCGTCCACTACTCGCGGCGCTGGATCGTGGATATCGCACCACCATTTCCGAGAAGGTCCGGCCTTGGGCATTCCTCTACCTACGGATGCCACCTGGAACCGTGGACATGAACGTGCATCCAGCCAAAGCCGAGGTGCGTTTCCGGGATGCGGCGGCGGTAGAGTCCTTGGTCGAGGAAGCCGTGCGTGCGGCTCTTACGTCGGATTCGAGTGCGGCTACCCTGGATACACAACTGGTGGCTCCCCGGCTCCTGGTCCGTGAGCCGCGTCCTCCACGTGCCAGTGGCGAATCCGAAGGCGAGAATCAGACCGCCTTGTTCCTTTCGGCGGACGTGACGGTCCCTTCGGATTCGGTGGTTCACTCGGACTCGACGGTTCCTGTGGACTCGACGGTTCCTGTGGAAGCGGCCGCGCCTTCGGACGCGACGATGCCTTCGGACCCCTCGGCTTCCCCCGGCGCGGCAGGCGGTACCGTAGACGGTGCGCCCCACCAACGGGGCCGTGAGGGCGACATCGGCCACGAGCCTCTCCCAGTGATCGAGGAAGAGCCTCGGCTTTGGCAGGTCCTCAACACCTACGTGCTCGCAGAGACCCGCGAGGGTCTGATCATCATCGACCAGCACTCGGCACACGAGCGAATCCTTTTTGAGCGGCTGAGCCGTGCGTTCGAGGAGAGCGGGCAGACCGGCCAAAGGCTTCTTTTCCCGCTCACCATTCGCCTCTCCAAGGCCGAATACGAACAAGTGGAGGCTCTCACGGGCATCCTCAACCGCGTGGGCTTCGAACTGGAGGGTTTTGGCGGCAACACGATCATCGTACACGCGGTCCCCCATCCACATCCCTACTTCGAAGCCGAGCGCTGCCTCCGCGAGATGATCGACGATCTGGTCACGGGGTCGGATCTCACGCGATCGGCCAAGAACCAGCACGAGAAGATCGCCATGACGTTCGCCTGCAAAGGGGCGATCAAGGCCGGCCAGAAGTTGAGTGAGAGCGAAATGCAGGAGTTGTTCGACCAGCTATTCGCCACCGAGCTGCCATACCACGACGTACACGGCCGCCCGACCATCGTCCGTCTGAGCAAGAG
>JADFNK010000044.1 GCA_022563405.1 Gemmatimonadota bacterium
CCGTGCGGTGCTTCAGGTTCCGGATCGCCTTCAGCAGCCGAGCCACCTCCTCCGGGCTCAGCACCACGGGATGCCGTCTCTTCAGCCGTGGATACCGGATGCGAGCCACCATCTCCGGCCGGTCCAGCGTCTCCCCGTACAGGAACCGGAGTGCCCCCATGACCTGTGCGAAGACCGAACGCGATACCCCGCGCTCCTCCTTCAGGTAACGCAGGTACTCCCGCACCTCTTCGCCGCTCAACTCGTCCGGCGAGCGCCCCAGATGGCGCGCCATCTCCGCCACACGCGCGATGTACGTCTCCTGCGTCCGCTCCGCGTAGTTCCGGATCCGTAGATCCGTCAGCATCTTCCGCCGTAGCTCACTCATTAGGCCCTCCTTGACTGGATTGCGTTAGGGAAAACCCAACGTACTCCGCCAAGAACGGGCACCCGCCACGGACCTGCCCGTGGACCACCCACCTATCTCGATTCTACGGGATCAACAACTGCCTCGAAGACCCCACCACCCACCGCGTAGCGGTTTAGTTCAACTCCTTCTATACAGAAGCACTGTACTCCTTTCCTGGAGACAGTGCCGCACGAAGCAGCAGCATAGTCGCTTCCCGGCGCGTGCGCATCTCCCGGTGCTAACCCAAGTGGCAGCCGGCCGCTTGGTCGTTCATCCGGGTGCCGGCGGTGGCGGCGGTTGGGGATTATATGGAAGGGGAATGGCAGCCTAGTCGACACTAGGGGCGGCGGGGTGGTTGCAACCTAATCGTCCGAAAGTAGGTCCAGGGGGCTAGTCAGCCGCGCATTGTTCTGATCCGGGTGCAGGTAGATCATGGTGGTCCGGAGGCTCTTATGGCCCATCAACTGTTGGACCGTTCGGACGTCAGCGCCGGCTCTGAGCATGTGGGTTGCAAACGAATGTCTAAGCGTGTGGCACGAGATGGTCTTGGGGATTCCGGTGCGCCGGGCAGCCGTCTTGACCGCCCGCTGCAGGGTAGTGGGATGGAGGTGATACCGTCCGCGCCTGCCGGTTCTTGGGTCCGTCGTGTCGCGTGTCGCGGGGAAGACGAACTGCCACGCGAGGTCGTAGCCGGCGGATGGACTCTTGCGGTGCATGGCGTGTGGCAGTTGGCACCACCCTCTCCCTCCATCCCGGTCCGCTCTGTGTTGGTGACGCACTTGGTCCAGATGCTGTTCTAGGGGTGGGATGACCCGGTCAGGGAGTAATGTGAGTCGACTCTTTCCACCCTTTCCGTCCCGCACGGTCAGCCGCTGATCCTCCAAGCCAAGGTCCTTCACGCGCAGTTTCATGCACTCCATCAGCCGCAGCCCAGACCCGTATAGGAGTGATGCCATCAGGTGGGGCGTTCCGCGAATTTGGCCGAGCAGCTGCCCGACTTCGCTCCGAGTAAGGACCGTGGGGCGATGTGAATGTGCTTTGCCTCGGCTTATGCCACTGTTCTGGCCACCGATTTCAACCCCGCCGATCTCCCGAAACAGATGGGCGATGGCCGACGCGGCCTGGTTCCTCGACTTGGCTGCAAGCCCCCTCTCGTTGGCCAGGTAGCTCAAGTACTGATTTACGTCCGCGGGTCCCAATTCCTTTGGGTTGCGATCGCTGTAGAAGTGCAGAAACCGGCGAATCCATCCCAGATACGCCTCCTCGGTCCGAGGGCTCCACTCCCGTGTCCGCATCCCTCGGCTCAAGCGGGTCAAAAGGGCCGTGTGGTTCGCGGCCGGCTTCCGCTGGGGGCCCGGGCCTCTTGTGATGAGTGTGAGTCCCGGTCCCGCTTCACGCCTTCGCGTACGGTCCATGCTGCGATACCGAGTTGGGGTCACGAATTCTTGCTTGACGAACCGTCGTGGGCCGACTGGGCGGACGGACCGGGGAATAGACAGGGGAATGATGGGCCTGTGAATGTCTCTATGGGACGTTCGTGGAGAAGCGACGGGCCCCTCCTCACCACGTACTGCCCACACTCGCCCGAGCCCCATCTTGCCCACTCGGTGCACCGGATCTCATCTTGGGTGGATCGCCAGAGGGATGTTCGTTCCGTCTACGAGGTGAACACATGACGATCTCGCGTCGAAAGATGCTCACGATCAGCGTGGGGGCTGGGGCTGGCTTGCTACTGAATGAGCTGCCCGCCTTCGCTCAGCAACAACCGCAGCTCATGCGTGCGATCCCCTCTTCGGGGGAGATGATTCCGGCCGTGGGGCTTGGTAGCGCTCGCACGTTTAATGTGGGGCCGCCGAGCCCGGAGTGGGTTCCCTTGGGCGACGTGGTACGACTCTTCCACGAAATGGGGGGGCGATTCTTCGATACGGCTCCGTCGTATGGGACCTCGGAGCAGGTGGCCGGCCAGATCGCTCAGGAGATCGGCATCCACAACGACCTGTTCTTCGCCACGAAGATCTCGACGCGTGGAGGGCTGGAGGTGGGGATCGCTCAGCAGGAGGAGTCGTTCCGAGACTGGGGGCGCGAGGTCATCGACCTGAACCAGGTGCACAACCTGCAGGACACAGCCATCCACTTGAGGACGATCCGCCAGGCGAAGGAGGAGGGTCGAACCCGGTACGTGGGCGTGACGACCTCCTTCGGACGGCAATACGAACAGATGGAGCAGGTGCTCCGGAGCGAGGAGCTCGATTTCTTCCAGGTCAACTATTCGCTTGGGGAGCGTGAGGCCGCCGAGCGTCTTCTTCCTCTGGCACAGGACCGAGGGATCGGGGTGATCGTGAACGAGCCGTTCAACGTGGGCCGACTTTTCGGCGCGGTGAGCGGCCGAGAGCTTCCGGATTGGGCAGCGGAGTTCGACTGCCAAAGCTGGGGGCAATTCTTTCTCAAGTACATCCTGTCCCATCCGGCGGTGACGGTCATCATTCCGGCTACGGGGGATCCCGAGCACCTCGTCGACAACATGGGGGCCGGTATCGGGCGGTTACCCGACGAGCGGACCCGGAGGCGCATGGAAGAGATGTTCGACAATTTGTAAGTCGTCGTAAGGCCCCGTATGGCGACCCACAGACGCCGGTCATCCCTTCGGTCCTTTGTGTCATGGAGGACGACACGGCCCAGAGTGTTCTGATCGGCCAGGAGGCGGTCACATACAACTGGGACGGGCAGGCGGCAGGTTTTATGCATGGCTTCAAGAGGTACCTGGGCACGGAGAGCCAGCGCACCATGGCCCGGGTGGGCCAGCGCTCGTTCACGGCGCACGACGCGGCGGTGCTCTTCCTCCGCGAGTTGATCGGCACCATCGAGGACCAGTTCGGCGAGCAAGTGACCGACGTGACGATCGCGACGCCGTCGGGTTTCTACGAGACCTACCGGGCCGAGCTCCGGCAGATCGTCCGGCGGCTCAACCACCCGAGTTGGTGGGGGCGTCTCTGGGCCCGTTTGAGGGGTCGGACGAGGGTGATCACGTTCCGGACGGTCGACGAGCCCGTGGCCGCGGCGCTCGGTTATGGTGTGGACGTGGGGCGGCCCACGACGCTCGTGGCGTTCGACTTCGGTGGGGGCTCGATGGAAGCGGCGGTCGTACGCTCGTACGGATCGGAGGTTGTCGAGACGGGCCGGGCGGACGTCCTCGCCAAGCAGGCGGTTCAGATCGGGGGTACCGACGTCGATCGCTGGATCCTCGAGAAGTTCGTCCCCAGGGCGCTGCACGACTGGCCGGAGTGGGACGTGGCGCTCAACTGGGAAGCGGAGCGTGTGAAGCTCCTGGCGAGCGCGGGAAGCGAGGGGACGTTCACGTTCCGCAACGAGACGTACGGGAAACTCGACTACCAGGGCCTCCATCAGCTCCTCGCGGACCAGGGGCTGTACGGTCGAATCCGGGAGCTCCTCGAGGCGCTTCTGGTTGAGCTCCGCGACCGCCACGGCGTCGGGCCGGACGAGATCGACGACGTGATCCTCGAGGGGGGCTCGACTCTGCTTCCCGAGGTGAGGAACGTGGTGGGCGACGTGCTCGGGCGTGAGAAAGTGCGGGAGTGGCTGCCTTTCGAGGCGGTGGCGCGCGGCGCCTGCGTCTTCGCACGCGGCGCCCGGGTCGAAGATTTCATCTACCATGACTATGCGCTCCGCGTGATGCCCGACGGTGAGCAGGACGCAGAGTACGAGCTTCTGATTCCGGGCGGCACCAGCTATCCAACAGCCGACGACTTCACGACGCGTTACTACGCGGCGGGTTTCGACGGCCAGCAGCACATCAACCTCTTCATCTGCGAGGTCGGCCGCTTGGCGGGGCGCCGAGTGGACTGGGAGGACCGCGTGAACGGGACGCAGTTCTTCGTGCCCGACACCCCGGGGGCGAGGGCCTTCTGCGTCTGCCTGAACGAGGCGGATCCCGCGCTCCCGCTGAATCCGCCCGGCCGTGGGACCGCTCCGCGCCTTCGAGTCACCTATGCGGTGGACGAGAACCGCTGGCTCTGTGTCACGGTTCACGATTTGCAGCGCAAGGTCGATCTGCACGTGAGGCATCCGGTGGTGAAGCTACGGTGACGCCGCCGGCGGCATGAGCCTCTTCACGGAATGAGCCTGTTCACGGAATGAGTCTATTCAAGGGACTCTTTGGCCCCAGCAAGGAAACAGTCTGGCGGCAGCTCGCCGAGAAGGTCGAGGGCCGGTTCATCGAGGGCGGCATGTTCGGCCAGGACGCGGTGCAGACCACCTCAGGCGATTGGATCATCACGCTCGACACGTATTCGGACGACGACATGAGTACGTATACACGCCTGCGCGCACCCTATGTAAACTCGGAGGGGTTGTTCTTCACGATCTACCGTGCCGGGCTTTTCGACAGACTCGGCAAGCTGCTGGGGATGCGGAACATCGAGATTGGCTACCCCCGCTTCGACCGTCAGTACGTCATCAAGGGCAACTCCGAGCGTCGAGTTCGAAAGTTCTTCGAGAACGACCGGATCCGGGAGCTGATCGACTCACAGCCGCGCATCGACTTGCAGGTCCGTGACGACAAGGGGTGGTTCAAGACCAAGTTTCCTGACGGTGTCGACGAGCTGCGCTTCCGCCGCCCAGGGGTCATCAAGGATCTCGGCCAACTCGAGAGGCTCTTCGAGTTGTTCACGGAGTCCCTCCACCAACTGTGTCACGGTGGAAGGGCTTATGCGGACGACGTAAATACCCACATCAAGCGGCTACGGGGGCCCGGTGGCGAGATTTTGGACAAACAGCTCCTGTGGCGAGGTGACCCGCCCCGCCGTGACGCGGCCGATGCGCTCGGGCGGCGGAAGGACCCGAGGGCGATTGGTGCGCTGACTTCCGTGCTCGAGAGCGGTGACACCGAGCTTCGCGCGCACGCGATCGACGCGCTCGCGAGCATCGCCCACCGAGGGGCGATCGGGCCGCTCGTCAGGCGTCTCGGAGACGCGAGTCGGGCGGGCGCCGAGCCGATACGAGATCGGGTCGCCGATGCTCTCACCAGTCTCGGCCAGGGTGAGTTGGTCGACGCCGTGCTCGCAGCTCTCACTGGAGACACCTCACGTCTCAGGGACGCCGTGGGAGGGTACCGAGCACAGGCCATCGACGCGTTCGTCTCCGCCCTCCCTGGGCCCTCCGGGATGCACTCGGCGAGGGCGCTCGAGGAGCTCCGCGCTATGGAGGCGTTGCCCGAGATGCGGGAGGTTCTCCGAATGACGGGGACCAAAGGCCCCGTGGGCGCTGCCATCGAGGCGTCGATTCGAGAGCTCGAGGCCCGGTCAGCACTCCCGCGTCCTGCGGCAGGCCGCGAGGCTGTCGCGGACACACTGCCGCGTGTCGCGGACGACCCCGGACCGGCGACGGACACACTTCCTCGCGCTGTGAAAGAGGGGGACGGTTGAGCGACCGAGTCTGCTGGGTGCACTCCGACTCGGCAGCCGGTATATTGTGTCCCCTCCTCCTCTGCCCGGCTCGTCGTGGCTAGATGAGGCCTCGCGTTCCTCACCGCCACGAGACGCACATGCAGCGAAACTCCCTCTGGAGCAGCGCAATTCCCACGCTGTTTGTGATGTTATCGGTCCTCAGCGTCCCCCTTCAGGCGCAGCAGTTTGGCGCTGCGGTCGCAATCGGGGATGATGAGATTCTGATCGGGGAACCGCTCAGCCAGCGGAGACCGGCTACGATCTACCGCTACACCCAGTCTGCCGACGGATGGGAGCAAGCGGGCACGATAAGGGCGCCGTCACCTGGGCGCGGTGGCGATTACTTCGGCCGTTTCATCGTGATGGACGAGCGCTCACTGTTGATCGGGGCCACGTTATACGAGAACTCGACCGGCACGGTTTTTTCCTATCGTCGGGAGGGAGCCGATTGGCAGTTTGATGCGATGGTGCAGCCGGACAGCCTCAACGAGGGTGAAGCATTTGGCCGATTCGGTCAGCTTTATGAGGATAAATTCTTCGTGTCGTCCCTCGGATTCGGGGGGCCCGGCGCCGTTTGGGTTTTCGAGCGAGATGGGTCCGGCGCCTGGGTCGAACAGGCAAGGTTGCAACCCGACGCCTACGCACCGCAGGAATTCTTCGGCTGGGGGCTCGAGTACGACGGCGAGCGGCTCATCGTGGGGTCTTTCGCCGGGGAAGCGGGCACCGGGGCGGCTTATGTGTTTTCACAGGACGACGAGGGAGCTTGGTTCCAGGAAGCGCGACTCGCGTTGGCGGAGGAGGAATCCCAGCCCGGTGACATCGGATCGCCCGGACGCCCGGACGGCGGAACCATCGATGTAGGCTGGTTCCAGGGAATGGCGCTGTTGGGACTCCCGGGGCGCGATGGGTCACAGGGTGCCGCGTACATATTCACGCAGCAATCGGCAACGGGCGACTGGGTTCGTGGCACCACCCTCACCGCGTTCGATCGCCGCCCGGGCTCCTTCTTCGGCCACCTCCTTCATGCCCAGGGTAGCGAGCTCTGGGTCTCGGCACCGGGTGCGGGCGAAGGACGCATCTACCGCTTCTTTTATGATGCCGACTCGGGGGAGTTCCGCGAGGTCCGTGCTTTCGCGAACTCCATCGACGCCGACTTGGAGGACGGATTCGGCGCCACTCTCGCCATGGCCGGTGATCTGGCGATCATCGGGCAGCCGGGTGACGACGACGGTCTCGGGTCCGCAGTGGTGATGCGAGAGCAGGCGGGTGACTGGGCGTCCGAGTCCAAGCTCCTGATCCCGGGAAGGCCCGGCCTGCCCGCGATAACCGGGGGTGAGGTCACTTGTGGCGAGAGCGGTAGCGCGGACCGGTACGGCTGCTCGCGAGTGGACATTCTCTCGTTCCTCCCCACCGCCGCGATCGGAGGCGGTCGCGGGACCAGAACCAACGACCTCTGGGGCTGGACCGACCCGCAGACGGGCCGTGAGTATGCGCTCGTGGCCCGCTCGAATGGCGTCGCGTTCATCGATATCTACGACCCGACCAATCCCGTGTACCTGGGCAGTCTACGGAAGACTCCGGGTACTCAGGCGACCACATGGCGCGACGTAAAGGTGTTCGGCAATCACGCCTTCGTCGTTGCCGACGCCGCCGGTGCGCACGGAGTGCAGGTGTTCGACCTCACGCGACTTCGTGACGTGGGCGACGTGCCGGAGGCATTCCTGCCCGATGCGTTGTACGAGGGAATCTGGAGTGCTCATAACATCGCCATCAATGAGAGCACCGGCATCGCGTACGTGCTCGGCGCGGGTGGCGGCGGAGAAACGTGCGGCGGCGGGCTCCACATGATCGATGTCAACAATCCGATCGAACCCACGTTCGTAGGGTGCTTTCAGGACGACGTCACCGGGCGCTCAGGAACGGGATATGTGCACGACGCGATGTGCACCATCTACCGGGGCCCGGACACCGAACACGTTGGCAAGGAGATTTGCTTTGGCTCCAACGAGACCGCGCTCTCCATCGCCGACGTGACCGACAAGGACAACCCTGTCCTTCTCTCGATCGCGACCTACCCGAACGTGGCTTACGCACACCAGGGTTGGCTCACCGAGGACCAACGTTATTTCTTCATGGGCGACGAGCTCGACGAGAGCGCCGCGGCGCGCGGTGGACGGGGCGGCAGAGGCGGAGGTGGAGGAGGCGGGGGAGGGGACGCCGACCCGCCCGCGATGGAGGGCACCCGTACCCTGATCTGGGATGTGGCCGACCTCGATGATCCGATCCTGGCCAAGGAACACTTCGGTGAGACCCTCGCGACCGATCACAACCTGTACATCAAGGGAAACCTGATGTACCAGTCGAACTACCAGAGCGGGCTGCGGATCCTCGACATCAGTGACCCGTTGAACCCCGTCGAGGTCGGTTTCCTGGACACGGTCCCGGGGGGCGATTCCGCAGCGATGGGTGGAGCTTGGTCGAACTACCCGTTTTTCGAGAGTGGGACGATCGCGGTCTCCAGTACTGGGGAGGGCGTCTTCTTCCTCAGGTATCGGCCCCGCGAGATTCTTTGATACTATCCACGCCTAAGTGTCACGGGAGCATGTCATGTTATCAGTGAAGACTCCGACCGCGCCGTTCAGCTGGTCTCTCTGCCTATGTGCCGGGTCGCTCTTGGTCGGGTCGCTCTTCGTCGGACCGACTTCGGTCTCCGCGCAGGTGCAGTCCGTAGACCTCCCCCAGCGAATCCCGGCGCCGTTCATGAGCTATCAGGGAGCCGGTTGGCTCGAGCGCCCCGAGCGCGTCGCGGAAGAGATGCCCGACGCGATGGTGGCGATCATGGGCCTCGAGGACGGGGACGTTGTCGCGGACATCGGAGCCGGCTCGGGGTTTTTCACACGCAGGATGGCCAGGCTCGTCGCTCCCACGGGCACGGTCTACGCCGTGGACATCCAGCCCGAGATGCTGGAGATCCTACAGGGCTACGTCGAAGAGGAAGGCGTTACCGGCGTGGTGCCCGTTCTGAGCGAATTCGATGACCCCAAGCTTCCCGAGGGTGAGATCGACTGGATCCTGCTCGTCGACGTGTATCACGAGTTCGGGAACCACGAGGCCATGCTCACCAAGATGCGGGAGGCCTTGAAGAGCGACGGAAGGGTGGCGCTGCTCGAGTATCGGGTCGAGGACGGCACGGGCGACCACATCAAGGGCGACCACCGGATGTCGGTCCGCCAGGTCCTCAGCGAGTGGGGCCCGGCGGGGTTCGAGCTCGTCGAGCTGCACGAGTTCCTGCCGAGTCAGCACCTGTTCATCTTCCGAACCTCTCGCGACGACGGGGCCGCGGGTCGGGACCGCACTGCCGGTGTCGAGCCCGGTCAGGTCATCGCACATTACGACATCCTCGAGGCAATCAGTGAAGGACATATCGAGGTGAGCGCTTCGAGTCTGGGACCGGAGACCGTCGACTTCACACTCAACAGGACCCGGCCCGAACCGATGGTGATCACGCTGCCGGTCGGCACATACTTTGAGACTTCGGGCCGAACGAGCGACCTCATCGCCCGCAGAGACGGGGTAGTCGTTCTCCTGGAGGATGGCCCCCAGGTCTGGCGGGTCCTGGCGCGTAACGTGCACCCGACCCTACCTGATCCTGGTCCGCAGGACGAGTTCGAAATTCAATCGGCCGACACGCGTATCGGCATGCGCGACGTGATGTGGCTGTATCAGGGGATGAATCTCCAGCCCGCGATCGAGCCGCTTGTCCAGCAGCTGTCCCTCTGGATTGCCTCGGACGACCCCGGCTACGATCAGTTGGCCGAGCAGGTGTCGAGTTCGCCGTACCCGGCCGGAGAAATCGTGGCGCTCGCGGTGGCCTACACGGATTCGAGCGGGACCGACGTCACACGGAAGCGAATCTGGGCGGAGCGGGAAAGGTTCGTCCCCGCCCTCTCTGACCCGGGACTGAGGAGCTTCTTCGAGACTCGATGACCCGTCGAGGCCCGGACGGTGTCCGGGCCTGGCGACGGTCCGCCGGACGGCGTGGGGTCGAAATCCAAGCCCCTAGGCCGTGAGCGGGCACCCCCACTCACCCAAACTTGCACAAACCCGATTCGGTCCCAAGAATCAAGGCCTCCTACGTTTGGGATATTACTTTTGGGGGCCGCCGGGAGTGGGGAATTTCTCGACCAGGATGGTGGGGGCCGAGCGCCTTTTGGCCATGTTGCCGGGGGTGCGTTCCGCCTGCATAGACGGTGACATCGACCGTGCGACCGAGGTGCGCCTTCTGGTCGAGGAAGATCCGCCCCTATCAGAAATTCTCGAGGCGGTGCGTGCAACACTCCACCGGGACACCCCGGACTTCCCACGTGGAGCCATCTTTCATATCCAAGTCGCGTCGACAGGCGCGGAGCCGCGGGAACTCGAGCCCAAGAGAAGCGCAGAGCCTGTAGCGGCCTCCCCGGCTACGTCCGAGAACGGCTCCATCAGGCTCATAACCCATCAGGTGCGTGACGTCAGCCCGGGGGTCACCGGAGTCGACCTGACGCTCGGTCTCGCGGGCCATCGTTTTGCGGGGGGAGCGTCGGGGAAAGCCGACTCGTCGGGTAGAAAGCTGGTGCCGGCCTTGGCCACCCTGAGTGCCCTCGGGTCCTACATTCGATTCGCATCCAACGGGGGCGGGCCGACCCTCGCGCTCGAGAGCGTGTCGGAGGTCTCACTTGGTGCCTCACGCGTGGCGGTGGTGGTCGTAACCATGTCGGGGCATTCCGCGCCCCTGATCGCTTCCTGGCCGCTGACCGATGCGTCCGGTCCGGCGGTCGTTCGAGCGACACTCGAGGCTGCGGCTCGCAGGGTCACCCGATTGTCGACGGTGGCAGATCACCCGCCCGAGGGGGGAACAGAGCCGGCCGAGCCCTCTGAGCCGGCTGGAGCCACTGAGCCGGCTGGAGCCACTGAGCCGGCCGCGGCGAGTGAGTCAACTGGAGGAGCTGGTTCGAGCGGGATACTCCGACAACAGGCCGAGTCGCTTCTGCGATCGGCGGAGCCCATCGCTTCCGCCCGTATCGCCCTCGACCGTGTGCAAGGATTTCGAATTCACATTCTGGCGACGGCGGCGAAGTCGAAATCGGAAATCTTGGAAATGGTGACGACCCTCCTCCAGGAGCGTCTTGGCCTCAGGGTCCGGTCGGACCAGATCACCGTGGCCCAGAGCCGCCTTTCCCGGGAGGAACTGGATCACATTCTCCACCCTACTGCGTCGAGCACGAGCGCTGGTACGAGCGCTGGTACACACGCTGGCACAGGCGATGGCACACGCGCTGATGACTCGGTGGCTCATGTGTCCCGCCCCGCTCTCGTGGACTTCCACATCGTGGCCAAGGTGGGAGGAAAGCAGGAGGTCAGCGTACGTCTCGTGGGCGGCGGAGGCCCGTTTGACGGGCGGCGTGAGGCGAATGGAGGGGGTGTGGCACTCTTGCGGCCGCTGGCTGAAGCGACCCTGGACGCCATTGGTGGGCTCATGCAGCGAGGTGGAAGGCAGGTAGTTTTGGTGCTCAAGGATGTGCGTCGTTTCAGGAGGCGCGGCGACAACGGGGTGCTGGTGCTCGTCGAGGCGGTGGTGGACGGTCGCAAGAGGCTGTCGTCGGGTGTGGCGTTCTCTCTTGATTCGTTCGAACGGGCGTCCGTTGTGGCCGTCCTCCAGGCTACGAACACGTTTCTGGATGGTGTCGCTTCAACAGGTTCCCATGACCCATCCCCCCAGAAGCCATCGGATTCGCCAGGGCCATCGAATTCACCATCGGATTCGCCCGAGGTATCGAATTCACCCAAGGTGTCGGGTTCACCAGAGCCATCCTATTCGCCCGAGCTATCGGATTTGCCGGAGGCGCCGGATTTGCCCGAAGTATCGGATTCGCCAGGGGCACCGGACTCGCCAGGGGCATCGGCTTCGCCGAGGACATCAGCTCGGCCAAAAGTGTCAGTCCCGTACGACTTTGTGAGTGAGGTGCTGTCGCGAATTCAGTCCGGAACTGTTCGCCGGCCGGGCTGGACTCAGTCCGGCCTTCCTAAGCCCGACTGAGTAATCCCTTCCACCTGCGGGCGTGACCCCTGAGCTGGGCCCACCATCAGGGATCGTTTCGCACCGCGCGCCCCACGATAATGGCGACGTTGTCGCTACCGCCGTTGTCCAGGGCGTCTTGCAGCAAGTCTTTGCACGCCTGCTCGGCGGACGTCATGGATCGTAGCCGCTCGGCGATCTGCTCATCCTCTACGTGTTTGGTCAGTCCATCGCTGCACAGGAGGTGCACGTAGTCCCAGTTGTTGTCGATGCCGGTGACCACAGGAGTGGTTGCCGAGCCCCCAATGGCGCTCGAGAGCACGTTGGACAGCGGGGACCTGGACGCCTCGGTCCTGGAGAACACGTCGTCGTCGACCAGCACCTGAGCCAGCGTCTGATCCCGGGAGATCTGCGTCAGCTCGCCATCCCGCAGGATGTAGTACCGGCTGTCCCCGACTTGCAGGAGGTAGGCGCGTGGCCACACGAAGAGCATGAGGGTGAGGGTCGTGGCCATCCCCTTGCCCAGCTCGGCGCCCGAGCGCTCACGGAGATCGTCGTGGCTGTGGAGTGCCGCGTCGGCCAGGGCCTGCGTGAACGCCTGATCGTCGGTGGGATCCGCGGTGTAGTAGCAGTCCATGCTCCTCGTCACGTACTGGCTCACAGCCTCCAACGCCAGCCGGCTCGCCGCCTCACCTTGCGGTCCTCCCCCGACCCCGTCGGCAACCATGCACAGGAAGGCGAGACGCTCCGCCTCTGCGTCCACCTTACCCGGGTCGGGCAGACTGGTTTGATACACCTCCATGCGTTTGCGGAGAGAGCAGATGAGAAAGTGGTCCTGATTATCCTTCCGGACCTTCCCCGCGTGGGTGAGACCGTAGACGTCGATCTGGTCGTCGGTGGGCTTTCGACCCAGGGCCCGAGAATTCAGCGCGTTCTCGATCGTAGTCATTGGTCACGCGGTTCAGGCAAGACTCTCCAAACGTATCACCCAACGAAATGGGGACGGACAGATTGTCCCCCACGCACCCCTTCTCGCAAGGGATGGCCCATCACAATTGCCGATGGGACTGCTTGGCTACTAAGGCAGCCCGGCTGCAATCTCATCGTAGAAGCCCGGAATGCTTCTTCCCATGAATAGGCCGTCCACCATGGTCCAGCTGAGTTCTTGTGTCCTGATGCGATCAGATGCCTCGCTTTTCGGCATACCCGACCGGATCAGATCCGCCATACGGGCACGAACCGCTTCCATCTGATTGCGAAAAGCCACCACATCACTTCGATCCATGATGGCACCGTGCCCGGGAATCGCGGTGTCGAAATCCAGCGCCAGAATGTTGTTCATCGTAGAGACCCAGCCTTCACTGCTGCCGCCATTCCCATAGTCGATAAATGGCGCGGTGCCATGGAGTAGATCACCCCCATGCACCGTTCTCAGATCCGGAAAATAGATCACCGCGTCCCCGTTGGTGTGTCCACGACCCATGTAAAAGGCCCGTACCTCGACGCCCCCCAGATAAATGGCGGTCTGATCGGTAAAAACCACTCTTGGCGGTGCATCCTGGTTGCCTCTCACCATGTTGTCTCTGGCATTCTGGTGAGCGATGATCTCGGCGATGTTGATGTACTCCACGTTGCCGCCCGCGTGGTCGCCATGATGGTGCGTGTTGAGGACGTATCGGACCGGTTGATCGCTTACCGTGGCGATCAGGGCCTGAATGTCGTCGAAATTCTGCGGAAACTTGTCGTCGATCAGAATCACTCCCTCGGAGGTGACACGCACGCCGACGTTTCCGCCGCTACCCATGATGACGTAGAGCCCATCTTTGACCTCCTCGATGGACAGGCCCTGCTGCGGCTGTGCACCCATCGCCTCGGTGCGCTGAGCGCCGAGGGTGAAAGCAGTTGCGACGAATACGCTGGTGAGAACGATTTTTCTCATCGAGTTGATCATGGATTCCTCCTGCCGGCGTCGTGGAGCGGCTCACTTCCGAGCAATGTTACGCCACTCCGAGCTTCTTGACGAGTGACTTGGGGCCGTGGCCATGGCCCGGTCGCCTTGCGGGGCCCGTCCCGGGGCGGCATGCTAGCCAGCCCAGCACGCGCTTCGTAGAGAGACACTCATCCGAGGGAGGTCGGTGGGTATGAGTACGACGCCCGTTCGGCAGGTCACCCACCATCGTGGTGTTCAGTCTACCCTGACGAGGGAAGAATCCGCCTTCCGAGATCGTACTCTCTTTAGGCAATACGGTCTTCGATACTGGCCTGCTCGGGGTTGGCGCATATGCAAGAGCTCATCCTAGGTCCCGTCGCAATCTGGTTCGGCGTGCCTGCCCTCGTCGGCACGGCGTTCTTCACGCTGCGAATGGGCCTGATGCTCGTCGGCGGAGCGGACACCGACGCGGGCTTCGATGTCGACGTCGATGTGGATTTCGATGTCGACGTCGGGGACGTGGACGCCGTGAGTGACACGGGTGGCGACCCGGGTGACTCGACCCAGGCGTTCCAAGTCCTCTCCGTACAGGCGATCGCCTCGTTCGTGATGGGCTTCGGATGGGGCGGGCTCGGGGCCTTGAGCGGAGCCGGATGGCCGCTGTCCGTCAGCATCGCCTTCGCGATCCTGTGCGGCGGTATGATGGTCTGGGTGCTGGGTAGGCTGCTGCGGTTCGTGTACGGACTCCAGAGTAGCGGGACCGTGCCGATGTATCAGGCGCTCGAGTGCGAGGGGAGGGTGTACGCGCAGATCCCGGCGGGCGCCGCAGGAATGGGGCGGGTGCGCGTGGTCATCGGTGACCGGGAGCGCTACTACAAGGCCGTCACCGACGGTGATGCCTTGCCGCGGGACGCCAAGATTCGCGTGGTGGAGATCAACGCCGACGACAACTCGGTGAAGGTGGTCGAGGCGTAGACGCCCCGACCTCGCAAGGACCCATAGAAAAGGGAGAACGAACCATGCTCACATATGCGATGACATCGCTTGCCCAGATCCCTCCGGAAGCCGACCCACTGATCTGGATTGGCCTCCCCGCGGCGTTTCTGCTGCTCGTCTCGTTCTTCGTGCTCTTCGTTGTCAAGCAGTACAAGCGCTGTCCCTCGAACCGTATCCTGGTCATTTACGGCAAGGTCGGCTCGAACCGTGCCGCGCTGTGCATGCACGGTGGCGGCAAGTTCGTGATCCCGCTCATTCAGTCGTACGCGTTCATGAGCCTCGAGCCGCTCGTGATCGAGATTCCGCTCGAGGGAGCGCTGTCGCTGAACAACATCCGCGTCAACGTCCCCTCCACGTTCACGGTCGGTATCTCGACCGACCCCGTGATGATGAACAACGCGGCCGAGCGTCTGCTTCTGCTCGATGATCGCAAGATCCGGGATCAGGCGCAGGACATCATCCTCGGGCAGCTGAGACTCGTGATCGCCACGCTGTCCATCGAGGAGATCAACAAGGACCGCGAGAAGTTCATGGCGCTGATCAACACGAACGTGGCCGAGGAGATCAACAAGATCGGCCTGACTCTGATCAACGTGAACATCCGCGACATCACGGACGAGAGCGGATACATCGAGGCGATCGGCAAGCGGGCCGCCGCCGAGGCGATCAACCGCGCCAAGGTCGACGTGGCTCAGCAGGAGCGCGACGGCGCCACGGGCAAGGCGACCGCGGAGCGAGAGAGGGACGTCGGAGTCGCGGAGGAGGCGGCGCAGACGGCGACCGGCCGCAAGAGTGCCGAGCAGAAGCGGCGCGTCGAGGTCGCCGCGCTCGAAGCGGCCTCGATCAAGGGTGAGGTCGAGTCGAAGCGCGACCTTGAGATCGCGACCGCTCAGCGGAACGCCGAGACGGTGGCCGCGACCAAACAGGCCGAGCAAGAGCGGCGCATTCAGGTCGCCCAGGCGGAGGCTACCGCGGTCGACGGTGAGAACCAATCCAACGCGGAGATCGCCGAGTCGAACGCCCGCCTCTCCGAGGTCCGGGCGGAAGCCACGCGTAGGGCACAGGTCGCCGCCGCCGAGGCCAAGAAAGCGATCCTGATCGCCGAGCGCGAGCAGGAGATCGCCCGCCTCAACAAGGAGCAGATCGCCCGGCAGGAGATAGAGAAGCTTCGCGTCGAGATCGAGGCGGATGCCACGGCCGAGCGGGCGCGTCGTGAAGCGGCCGGTCAGGCCGACGCGATTCTGGCGACGTACAAGGCCGAGGCCGAGGGCACCCAGAGGGTGCTCGAGGCGAAGGCTGAAGGGTATGGGCGCCTCATCGAGGCGTGTGCCAACGATCCGTCGATGGCTCCGACACTTCTCATGATCGAGCAGCTTCCGGCGATCGTGGCGGAACAGGTGAAAGCCATCCAGAACCTGAAGATCGACAAGATCACGGTCTGGGACTCCGGCAGCAACGGATCGGGTGGCAACGGCGCGACCGCCGACTTCCTTTCGGGCCTGATCGGCGCCCTGCCGGCGGTGCACGAGCTGGCCGAACAGGCCGGGATCGAGCTGCCGCCCGCGCTGGGACGGTTGCGGGACCTTGGGTTGGCGCGCGCCGTTGGCGCGACGACGGGTGAGACGACGGCCGGAGCCGCTGCGGGTAACGGTGTTACCGAGGGCGAGGAGGAGATCGCTGCGACTGCGTCTCCTCCGATGCACAGCGATCCAGACAACGTGTAAGGTCGGGTGACCGGACGGTCGGCGTTTTTCCGCCCACCTCCTGACGAAAAGATCTCGTTCGGGAACAGTCCCACTCGAGCCACGGCCCACGGCTACGACGGATCTGGGATCGGGCAGTCGGGCAGAGCGCTCGGCGGATCCGAGCTGACCACGTCGAACCCGCGGTTCACTGTCGCGGCGAAGACGCCCGTACCGTCCCCTCGGAGACTCGGCACCCTCACCTGTCCGGACGGGTTGAAGTTCCCGCCCCGCTGCCAGTTCACGAAGTTCCCCTCGACCGCCGTGATCGACACTTCCGCCGTCGTCGCAGCCGGCAGCCCGTCCTGCAGCCGGGTCGACAGGTCCTGGTCCAGGTCGAAGCGGTCGAAGACCCCGAATTCACTGGGAAAGACGATCGTGGTGTCCTGGTCGGAGATGGAGAGGCCCAGGAGCTTGAGCGGGTCATCCTCCACCACGATACCCTCCGGCTCCAGCGCGTCGGGCAGGCCCAGAATCGAGGTCTCGTTGAAGTAGGCCCACGCACCGTCCGACCTGGACCAGGTGATGGGCAGGAGCGTGTTGGGATCGAGCCGGCACGTCGTCGGCATGCCGACGATCTGGAAGGACGACGGCACGCGCGTAGCCCCCAGGAGGGTGCCCCCATCCACGAACGTGACCTCGACCTCGAGCAGGTCGCCCGGGCTGAGGCTCGGCGTCTGAGCGGGATTGGCGAGGAAGCAGACTCCCGACCCCACGGTCGGTAGGGAGTCCAGGCACGCCTCGAGCACGTCCACGGTCAGATCGAGCGTGAGACCATCGGAGCGGCGTACGACGACCAGCGCATTCGGGAGCTCGTCGACGCCCTCAAGTGCGCCGACCGTATGGTGCAGGTAGGCCCGGATCTCGTTTTCGGTCGGGTCCTCGGCGAGGTTCACGTAGATCTCGGCGATCACCACGTCCTCGATTTCGACGATGGTGATCTCGTCGATGTCGCAGCCGGCCAGGGCGGCCAGGGCTGCGAGGCCTACGTGTCGGAGCACATGTCGGAGCAGGTATATCCGGCGCGCCGATAGCGAGAGTGAGATGAGCCGTTGACGCATCAGAACCGCACCTCCAAGCCGAACGTGGGCAGCACCGGAAACATGGATACGCCCGATCTCGTGGCGGGGGTACGCTCGTACTCGAAGAAGTAGAAGAGCACGTTCTTCCGGTTGTACACGTTGATGAGGTTCACATACGGCGTGAGCGTGCCCCACGACTTCACGGAGGTCCGGCGGAAGCTCACGTCGAGTCGGTGGTAGGCAGGATACCGGACGCCGTTTCGATCCCCGAGGACGACGCCGAAATCCCCGTTGTCATCGGGGTCGGCGTCGGGGTCCGTGGGGTCCGGTGCGCCCGACCACTCCAGGCCACGGCCCCCGACGTAGCGCGGATCGTAGTACTGATAGGAGCCGAGTACGCTCGTGTAGGGGATACCCGTACCGAGATTCCACCGGAGCCCGCCCTCCCATCCCCAAGGGGCCGGGTACCTGAGGACGAGATCCACGTCGACACGGCGGTCGAAAATCGGGGCGTACGAGATTTCAGGCTGGCCCGGCAGCGGTGACAGCGGGTCCGGAAAGGTGCGGTCCGCGTTGAGGTATGAAACGGCCAGCCATCCGGTCACCGCACCGGTTTCCCTCCGCACCATGAGGTCGACCCCGTACGAGAGGCCTTCCCCAGAGAGGATATCGTCCAGGTCGTCGTTCGGATTTTCGGCGGCGTTGAACGTCACGACGCCATCGAAGGAGCGGGCGTAGGCCTCCAGTGACCAGAACCAATCGGCGCCGCGGTACCCTTCGATGCCGACCTGAATCTGGTCCGAAATCGTGTGCGGGGCGCGTTCCCCGGCCAGTACCCAAAAGTCGAGTCCGAGCGGCAGCTCCTCGTCCCGCAACGAGTGCACGAACTGTGTGTAGCGACCGACCGCCACCTTCACGGCGACGTCTCCGGCTCCGAGGAACCGCTTCACAGCCACACGAGGCGAGATCTCCTGGACCCAGTCTCCCGGGTCGGGGCTGTAGCCGTCGGCACGGAGCCCGAGCTCGACGAGCCATGGACCCGAAGGGGTCCAGCGCGTCTGAACGTAGGTGCCGAGCAGCCATCCGTCGCCGATCCCGGAGGCGAACTCCGTCCCACCGGTCGCGAAGAAGTTCTCATAGGATGGACGCTCCACACTCGCCCCCACTTGGACGGCAACACGCTCCGAGGGGCGCAAGTCCAGATCCGCCCTGAACTGGGCCTGGGTGATCTTGCTACTCAGCCGTGTGTCGGCGAAGTCGGGGAAGGTGAGCCCAGTCTGGAAACGGCTGAAATTCGCTCGGACGTCGAGCGAGCCACCCCCACGCCTCGGGTGCGTCCAGCGGGCGCCGAACGCGTCATTGCCCCAGTCCAGGTCGATCCGCAACGGAAAGTCCTCGTCGTCCAAGTTCGTCAGATCGAAGACATCCCGGCCCGTGTAGGCCGTGAGCGTGATGCGGTCACCGCCCCTCGTCCAACCCTCTACGAGGCCTTGGAAATCGGTCAGATGGTACGGTACTTCATCAACGAGCAGGTCGATGTACGAACGCCTGCCCGACACCCGGTAGTGGACGCTCTCGAAACCGAGCGCGCTGGCGGCCGGCCTCGCGAGCCGTCCACCTACGGCCACCCTCGTGGCGAGCAGGGAGATGGCCGCCTGGACCGAGAAGTCCCCGTCGCCCGCGTCACTCTCGATCTGAAGCACGGACGAGACTCGCCCACCATGCTCCGCGGGGAACCCGCCCGAGTGGAGCTCCACCCGGTCGATCATGTCGATGTTGAAGACGGAGAAGAGGCCCCCGAGATGGAACGGGGAGAAGATCGGCATCCCGTCGAGCAGGATCAGGTTCTGATCCTGCGACCCTCCCCGCACGTGAAAGGACGCGGAGAAGTCGGACGTCGACACCACACCCGGTAGTACCTCGAGCGCACGCACCGGATCAGGCTCGGCGAGGGCCGGCACTATCCTCACGGCGTCGAGATCGAGATCTCTTATGGTGGCACCACCCACCTGCTCGAAACGGGCCCGCGCGCGACTGCGCTCAGCCTCGACCGAGATTCCTTCGATCTGGAGCGCGCTCCGCTCGATCCGGAGGTCGAGCTCCAAGGTCACCGAAGAGCCGAGGACGATGTCCTCGGAGTACTCGGTGTACCCCAACCCCTGGACGCGCACGGTGTAGGGTCCGGGAGCAACCCCGGAGATACGAAACGAGCCCAGTCGATCCGTATCGGCCGCGACGACAGGGGTCTCGCCCCTGAGCAGCACGACCGTTGCCCTGAATACGGCGGTGCCCTCCTCGTCGCGGACGCGGCCCTGGACGGTCCCGTCCTGAGCGGCGAGCGACCGCAACGGCGGCAGAAGGAAGATGCCCGCCAGGAGCACACTCCCTCGCAACAGCGTAAATGCGGGGAATGCCCGACGTATCCGAGTCAGCTGACTTCTCCGCTGCGGATGGGCCCGCACGAGCGTTCTGCCACGATCAATTCGTCCTTCCGCCCCCCTACAGGTCCCCCCGGTCGAACCGACCGTTACGGAGAAAGTGCACGACCTCTTCCGCCACATCCCGGCGGTTCATGATGAACGTGTGAGTCGCGGAGACCACCATGAAATCTGTCGCCCCCTCGACCCTGGCCCGGTCAACGCCGACCTTACCATCGTCTGGCCCCGGAATGAGCCATGAACCCAGCGGATTTATGCTCCGATCGCCGGTCACGATGCCGAGGCCGAATCGTACCGGGCCCAGCTGACTCGAGATGCCCGCAGAGTCGGTCCCGAGGCTCGAGCCGGCGGGACCCACAATACGCTGAAGGAGGGGAGAGTCAGCGAAAGCGTCAATGATTTCACTCCCCTGGTTCGGAGGACTCAACATCACAACCCGCCCCTGATGTGCTTCGGGTTCGCGGTCGAGGTAGCTCCGCACCAACACTCCCCCCATCGAGTGAGTCACGAAATGGACGGTCGTGGCTTCGGCCGCACAGCACTGCTCCACTTCGGCCTGGAGCCGATCGACGAGGGCTTCCATGGGCTCCGATGTCGAGGGATACCCAAAACTGACGACACGAAAACCGGCGTTCTTCAGGCGCGATACGAGAATCGTCATCGACGCGGAGGTACGACCCAGGCCATGCACGACGATGACGGGCTCCGCCCCATCCGGGGGTGGAGGCGAACAACCGGACAAGGCACACAAGAGCGCGCAGGTCACCGGCATGAGGAGTTTTCTTATCGGCATGGGTATGTCCTGACGTCTACCCCAACGCTTTAGTGAGTGCTTCAAACGTCGCTTCGAAGGTGCTCGTTGTCACCACAATCGGAGACCCGACGATCACGTGTATGGTCGAAAAGGGTAAGGGCTGCATCTTCCGGTCCCAGGATCTGGACCGCAGGCATCTCGTTGCCACGACACGCAGGGGCACGATGGGCACGCCACTCTGAAGGGCCATGTGAAGAACGCCCTTCTTCAGCGTTCGTGCCGGTCCGCTTGGTCCGTCCGGAATGATGAAAGTGGAGTACCCGTCGCTGAGGTAGGTCACGAGCTCGTCTGCGGCACGGCGTCCGTCATGCCCCGTCGATCCGAGAATGAGTCGCTGCACACCGATCAGATTCACGAGCACGGCAAGCGGCTTCGCGTACCAGGCCGGATGCTGCAACCAGACGTGCGGCCGCTGCCGAAGATAGGCCGGAAGACGCGGTGTCCACCCTTGCAGGGACAAGGGGCCAGACTCGTGCCACTGGCAAAAGATGTAGTTCGAGTCGGCCGAAAGCCTTTGGGCGCCGGTCACCCGGACGGCTACACTCAGACGTAGTACCAGCAGGTACCCGAACCAGAGGAAACCCAAGCCATACCCGTAGATAAGAAAGGGAATCCGGAGCAGGAGGGGCACATTGTCTATCCTGTATCGACTGAACAGTCTATTTCCCTCCCCTCTCCAGCAGCTTCCGGGCTTTGTGCTCCGCCTTCAAGCGATACTTGGCGTCGCGCGCGGTCTCCCCGGGGTAGCGGACCGTGACACTGGCCCCTCCCATGATCGCCAGGCCCGTGACCCGAAGGATGGGTGCGTCCGGGTGGGCGGGCCGGCGGTAGTGCGTGCTGACGCCGAAGCCGCCCATTATCCCGATTCCGGAGCACTCCACATACACGTCCGGGGGAGCCAGAATCTCGACGACGCCCATCATCGCGAGGACCCGGACCTCGGTGACGCCGGACCCCAGTTGTGCGTCTCGGAAATCGACCTGGCAGCCTCCCAGCACGCCCACAGCCCAGTTGTTTCTGGCGGGAATCCACGAGCCTGAGCGCTCTCCGCCACCCATGATTCCGACGATCACCGAGTGGTCGGGAATCCGGTCGTCCGGAAGAGTCGGGCGGGGAGCGAGTTCGGGAGCGGGCGAACTCGGGTGTATCGTAGCTCTTGAAGCGGCCACCTCGCGTGAAGCGGCCACCTTGCGTGAAGCCGCCACCTCGCGCTTGGCTTCGTGTTTGGCTGGGACGGGCGCGGGCGTTAGGTCGGCCAGGATCACGCTCAGCTGTTCTCCGGTCTGCGCCCGATGCACCATCTCGAGTCGTGTCTCGAGCTCTCCCATCTCGAGCTCGTCCCTGGCGAACGACTCGCAGAGGGCGTCGATGGTCTCCTGCCGAGCTTCCGGCGCCGGCCGGGTGGTCTCGCTCAATTCAGGCATACGTCTTCCGGAGTTCCGATTTCTGCACCTTACCCGTGCCGCCGATGGGCAGCTCGTCGACCATCACCACGTCATCCGGTATCGACCAGTCTGCAACCTTACCCTTGAAGAACCCCAGCAAGTCCTCTTTGGTGGGGGTCGCCCCGGGCTTCGGCTTCACGATGAGGAGCGGCCGTTCGGTCCATTTGTCGTCTGGAATTCCGATCACCGCTGCCTGCATCACATCAGGGTGACTCATCGCCAGGTTCTCGAGCTCGATCGAGCTGATCCACTCTCCTCCTGACTTGATCAGGTCTTTCATTCGATCCGTGATCTGCATGTACCCGTCGCCGTCGATCGTCGCGACATCTCCCGTCGGGAACCACCCCTCATCGTCGACGGCTTCGTTTTCCTCTCGATAGTAACTCCTGCTCACCCATGGTCCACGCACCTTGAGCTCACCGAATGCCTCTCCGTCGTGGGGCAGCGTATTACCTTCGGCGTCCACGATCTTCATCTCCACGCCGTAGACAGCCCGCCCTTGCCGAATTTGGATATCGTAGCGCTCCTCCGCAGGGGCTGCGCGCTGCTCCGGCTTGAGCATGTTCACCGCTCCGATGGGGCTCATTTCCGTCATACCCCAACCCTGCCGTACCTCGATCCCGAATTCCTTGTCGAAAGCCTCCACCATCGAGCGCGGCACCGCGGACCCACCGATGATCATGATCTTGAGGGTGGGAACGCTGGTATCGTGTTCGCGCCAATAATCCAGCAGCCCAGACCAGACTGTAGGTACGCCGGCCGTGCTTGTAACACCCTCTTCGCGCATCAGTTCGGTGAGGCTGGCGCCGTCCAACCCCGGACCCGGCAATACGAGTTTGGTACCGGTCATGGGAATGGCATACGGGGTTCCCCACGCGTTGGCGTGAAACATGGGCACAACGGGTAAGAATGATTCGGACTCCGAGAGGGCCAAGACCGAGGGGAGCGATACGCAGAACGCGTGGAGAACGCTGGACCTATGACTGTACAGCACCCCTTTGGGATGCCCGGTAGTTCCGGACGTGTAACAGAGTGAGGAAGCCGTGTTTTCGTCGAAGTCCGGCCACTCGAAATCGTCGTCCTCCGCACTCAGGAGATCCTCATAACACAACAGGTTCGGCAACTTCGAGTCCGGCATGTGCTCGGCGTCCGTCATGACCACTATGCCCTCCACCGTCTTCAACTGATCGGCTATCGCCTCGACCAGAGGAACAAACGTGAGATCGGTAAACAGGAACCGATCCTCTGCGTGATTGAGGATGTAGATCAGCTGTGAGGGGTGGAGTCTCGGGTTGAGCGTGTGACAAATAGCCTCCATACCGGACACGCCGAAATAAAGCTCGACGTGTCTGTATCCGTTCCACGCCAGCGTCGCGACCCGATCCGCCGCCTTCACCCCAAGTGTGGTGAGGGCGCCGGCCAGCTGCTTACTACGTCCCCGCAGATCCGCCAAGGTGTAGCGATGGATCGGACCCTCCGTGGTCCGCGAAACGATCTCGCGATCGTGATATACCGTGGCTCCGTGCTCGATCAGGGAAGAAATGAGCAACTGCCTGTCCATCATGAGACCCTGCATGACCGCTCCTGGGCATGGCCGAAAAAAATCGATGTGGAGCGAATTCTACACTCCCGCGTGTTCTACGAAAGCCCTAATCGCCCTTCGAGTGAGATTGAGGTGCTTCCTCACTGTCCCCGGGCTGCCGTGACTCGAGTAACGCTCTGAGGCGAGTCGCAAGTCGTGATATCCTCTGGGTTTCCCGGGTAACCAAACGACCGAGGATCGAACGCGGAATTACGATCGCACCCACCGCGACGATCGGCGCGAGAAGGAAACCAAGTGCGCCCACGAGCTGGATCGAGCCAAGCACGGCTAACGCTCCGGCACCCATTATCATCGCTCCGACCGCGGCCCCGACGTGCTCCGCACTCTTGAACCTCCCCATCACCGAGAGTCGGGTGCCAGCTGAGCTGGGCGATATCGTGACGTACCTTCCGCCAAGCTCGTCCTCAACCTTCCACTCGAGGCTCCCTGATTGGCCCTCCGTAACCCCTTGGCGGTCCATGACCGCTCGGATCTCCCGGAGGAGATCACCGCGGATTTCGTCGTCGAGGCGGACGTCGAACTCGGACTCCATCTCGAAGTGTGTCGGGGTGCCGACGAACATGACAAGCGGTGACTCTCGGGGCTTGATCATCAGGCCGCGGGCTGCTTGATCCACTCGGGTCGGATCCACGCCCACCTCTACGGCGATCTCTTTCAGCTCTTGCAGATCGAGCCCGCCACCCAAGTCGCTTGTCGAGGACGTCTCACGCTGGCCTTCTACAGGCGTCACCAGCTCCGTCGCTTTTTGAAAGATCAGAGCAACTTCTTTTTCGTCGAATTTTCGTGACATGACCGAGTTCCTTTGGCCCCGCGGCGCTACGGTGGCGTGCCCAATCTGCACAACCCAAGCGCGGCGCGCGAGCCGTCCGTAGCCCACTACTGGGACTTGCTCGATTCGCCGCCTAGCCGAACCGCACGAATTCCCCCTCTAACGTCTGTGTCCATTCACGCTCGAGACCCGCGTCCAGGGCGGTCGGAGTTGAGCGACCGAGCCCGGGCCACGGAGTGGCGGGGTGCTTGCGCGCAACCGGGGGAGCACGCGTACCTTGCGTCCGGGTCTGAAGGTTGCTGAAGGAGTACAGCGAGAAAAGGAGCCGAGCCATCGAGGGTCGAGTCGCGTCTGCGCCAAGTATCCTTGCAGTACGACTCCTCCGTAAGCACGAGGTATTCGCCCTTCGTGTGTGTTGGGGCTTGGCCTCGAATCACAAATCTTGAGGAGGATCCGTAAGATGCATAAGTCCCCAGCGACACTCGTCGGCGTAACGACCATGCTGTTCAGTGTAACAACCATGCTGTCTTGTATGGGCGACGAGCCGGCGGTTGAGGAAGTCACGTCGGTCTCTTACCCGACCACCGGTAGCATCGAGCGTCTCGATCCGAGATTGGACGCCATCGTCCCCCCCGACGCCGTGATCGAGGTTCTCTCAGAGGGCCACGAATGGGTCGAAGGACCCGTTTGGGTTCCGGAGCTCCAGTCGATCCTCTACTCGGATATTCCCAACAACGCGGTCTACCGGTGGAGCGAGGGCGAGGAGGCGTCGCTCTGGCTGCAGCCGGCGGGATACACGGGGGAGGTGCCCAGGGAAGGGGAGAGCGGATCCAACGGCCTGGCTTTGGACGCAGAGGGAAGGCTCGTGCTCGCGCAACACGGTGATCGGCGCATCGCCCGGATGAACGCTCCCTGGGATGCACCCGCGCCCAACTTCGAGACACTCGCCGGGGAGTACGAAGGAAAACGTTTCAACTCCCCCAACGACGTGGCGGTGCGGAGTAATGGGGACCTGTACTTCACCGACCCGCCGTATGGGCTCCAGGGGGGTAACGAGGAGAAGG
>JADFNK010000045.1 GCA_022563405.1 Gemmatimonadota bacterium
TGAACCCGTGAAGCTCCAAGGGCAGGATCGGCCAATCCTCGGGACGGGCCACGTGATGGAAGCCGGTCGTGTACCAAAGCACGATATCCGTGTTCTCGATGGCCCGATTGGCCGCGGTCCACTCAGGAAGTCCCTGACCCGCGGCACTGTTGGTGGGGTAGTCACCGGCCGCGAAGAGCTCCCGTGGGTTCATGGGGGTGGCCCAGAGCGTGTGTTCGGTGAACCCGGCGCGCTGCTGTAGGTAGTCGTCCGGGCTCAACAGGCTCATGATGCCGTGTCCCTCGATCGCGTAGCCGCTGGGGTAGCCGGTGGGACCGATCCGAGATGGGTTCACCACCCGCCACTGCTCCGGAGCGGTCAGCGAGGAGGTGCGCTGGGCGTCTTTTTCGCGCTTGGCCACCTCGGTTTCGACCCGCCAGACGCTGCGCCGGGGGTTGTCGTCGCCTAGGCGCTCGGTGACGAGGCGCTCCACGACCAGGCTGTTGTCCTGCCCGTCGATGTCGAAGTCGAACCTGAAGTTGAATATGTGGCTGTGGTTCACGGCCACCAGGTGGGGCGCCACGAACCGCCCGTACCGATCGTCGGGGTCACCCGGGTCCTCGGCGGCGCTCCTGGCTTCCACGGACTTCATCTGGTCGATTCCGGTAGCGGCCAGGTTCACGCGGATCACGCCGGACTGCATGAACACCCAGTCGAACAGGTAGTCGTAGTTTCCGGCTCCCATGATCATGCGCAGGACCAGGTCCCGGCTGGCGCGGCTCTCCACCACACCACCGCTGCGGCTGTGGCGCCATGCCGGCTCGGCTCCGATCCGTTCGTACAGGCAGGCCACCCGCTGCCGCAGCCTCGGCGAACCACTGGGCTGGACGACCCACGTGTCGAAGAAGGTGGCGTGGGCCGGACAGTCCCGTCCGGGCTCCAAGGTGCTCGCCACGCCTCCGAAGCTCGACGGATACGTGCCGAGGTCGAAGTAGGCCTGGTGATTCCAGGGCTCGGAGGGGTCCTGGTACGGGACGAACAGCTCGGACAGGGACGCTTGGTAGAGCACCGACCGGAACTCGTCGCCGTCCTGATGGCCTATCTGGGAAAGCACGAGGCCCCGGCGCTGGTCCACCCGGAAGTGGAAGCGCCAGCCCTCCCAGCTGACCTGGTGTCCGTCGAGCTCGTAGCCGGGTCCCTCGGGCTGGGAGAGTATGAGAGGAGGTAAGGGCTTGCGGGTCGGTCCCACCGCCTCGGCGTGGTGTTCTCCGATGGAGGGCGGGGTGGCGCCGGTCGGGCCGTCATCGATGACCCGGAGCACGTCGCCGGTCTTCTGGTCCACGATGGCGACGAGGTTCTCGATGGGAATACCCAGGCCGGAAACCTGTCCGATCTGGTTCGTGCACTGCACCCGGCCCACCCTGCGGCCGCGCTCTTCTTCGGTATCGAAGTAGGCGTCGGAGCCGACGCTGCAGCGCACCTTGCTCAGATCCGTGATTCCCCGAGCCTCGAAGGCGGCCACCATGTCCGGATGCCGCTTGGCCGCACTACTTCGGTCCATCGGCCCCCGCATGTACTGGCGGTCGGTGACTTCGCGGAACTCGAGGACGGTGCGGTTGGCCACGTCCACCACGGCCTCGTAGCCCGTCTGGGACTGGACCAGATGGACCCGGGCCTGCCTGCCGAACGGCTGGCCGGGTCGCCAAGCCAGAACCTCGGCCTTGGACGGCTCGTTCAGGCCGGCATAGAGGAACTCGACGTCCTCCTCGACTTCGTCGTGGGCGCGGAGGGTCTCGTAGAGTGCCCAGTGCTCTGCCGCGGTGAGCTCGTCCAGCGGGTGGGTGGGTTCCTGGGCGAGGGCGGGAAGGGGCAGGACAAGGAGCAGGAGAAGGGCCAAGCGTCGCATTGGAGCCTCCGATGTGGATAGGAACCTTGAAAGGCACTCTGGGGCGAAAGACAAGGTAGGGCACGCGCTACAACGGGCCAAATCCGCCTTGATCGGGTACAACCCCCGGGTGCAACGCCCTCAGGAAGCACCCCTGCTAGGAGTAGCTCGATGGGGCAGAACATCGTCCACGTGATCGGAACCGGAACCATCGGTGAGCCGCTGGTCGGCCTGCGCTTGGTGGGGTGAGCGGACAACGTGAGCAAGTCTGCGCACTGGAAGACATGAGAATCACACTGATCGTCATCTCAGTTCTTCTCCTCCTCACGGGGGCTGTCTGGATTCTGCAAGGGATCAACATCCTGCCCGGCTCGTTCATGACCGGCGAGATTAGATGGGCTTATGCCGGGATCGTAACGGCTCTAATCGGGGGCGGCCTGTTGAGGATCGCGCTGCGGGTCGGACAAGGCTAAGCGGCCCTCTCGGATGTTGGCCGCAGTCTGATCCAGGAGTGCCAAATGGACCTGCAAACATGGGGAATCCTTCTCTTTTTCCTTGGGCCACTTTACATCATCTGGATCTCAGCGCAGTTCAAGGAGGAACCCCCTGGAAGAGCTCTTGGAATCGGCAATCGCTTGTCTACTCGGACTCCCGCGTGGCTATTCCGTCACTTCGACGCCGCGCCAGAAGGCGACACGGTCCGTGATTTCGGCAGCGGCCGGCTTGGGCGTAGGGTAGTACCAGGCAGCACCTTCGTTTCGGCTGCCGTCGACCTCGATGTCGTAGTACGAGGCCTCGCCCTTCCATGGGCAAAACGTTTTCTCTTCACTCGCCGAGAAAAACTCCCTACGGAGGGAGCTCTCAGGGAAATAGTGATTACCCTCGACCGTCACCGTATCGTCGGTCTCTGCAATCACCTCACCGTTCCAGATCGCCTTCATGAACCCCTGCTTATCCTTTGGCCAGTGCCAGGCGTCTAACCATCAACTGCGGAACCCTTGATCGTTTCGGGTCGGATCCCAGACGTGGATCGCAACGTAGGAGCGACGGAGAGGGTCGGACAGTCCCGCTACAGCCCCAGCGGTTGCGAGCTGGGTGCCAATCGCGAAGTTGTTGGATGGACGTTTACGAGAGAGGTGACATGCGATTCCGAAGCTCATACGGGAGCGTACCGGCGGCGGTCGTGCTGCTGCTGGCCGCGTGCTGGGACAGCACCGGTCTCGAACCCGTGGTGAGTGGGAACTGGTCGGCGTCGTACACGGACGACGCGACAGAATGCGGTGGAGGTATGACCATGGGAACCGTCGACCTTCTCATCGTACAGATCGGCGATGCCTTGACGGTCACCACCGCGGGGATTGTTTTCACCGGAACCCTGATCGGTACGGAGGGCACGTGGTCGGCCATGTACCCCCAAGGTGGTGGGGGCATGTCCGAGCAGTTCACGGTGACCTTCACGGACAACAATACGATGTTCAGCGGGGGCTCTACCTGGACCCGGACCGATGGTGCCGGTAGCTGTTCTGGGACCTCCACGATCGAGGCCTCCAAATAGGAGGAAGGGTGAAGTTATTCAGAAGGACCCGTGGCCTGACACTCATCGGGTTGTGAGCGTTCGCACCGCCGGTTGTCGGGGATCGGATTGCGGTATCGCTTCAGGGAATAACCCCGTGATCGCGGAGCGATAAGCGCGGCGCGCGACCCCTCACCAGCCCATCAAACGATGAGAACGCTACTCGCGAGCGGAACAGCCTGTGCTTACGCCTGGGCAGTGAACCAGATCTGGGGTTCCCCGGCCACGCCCGCGGACTCCATGACCTCTCGGAGACGATCGGACTCCGCGAAGGAACGTGCCGCGTCCAGGTCCGCGAAGTCGTGCCAGGCGGTGATGTCGTTCGGGTCAGTGGCCGACTGAAAAACCGCGTCCCCGACCACGCCCATCCCCCTACGCTCGTCGCCGAAATCGTCGTAGGCCTGCTTCCACGTCGCGAAGTCGGTTACCGGGTGGCGAACGAACATGCGAATCATCGTACCTCCTCGAGAGAGTTTGGAGCCTAGAGCAAGCCGCGTCCTTCCATTCATCGGTTTGGCGAGGGAGGGAATTGTATGCCCGGGGCACGGCGACGGACAGTCTGGGAGCGGGGCCCAGCCGGAAGGGGACCCCGCGAGTCTCCAAGGGTGAGCCCCAATCCGCTACGCCGCCTGGCGAATCTCACGGGAGATCCACAACGTATGGACGACGTGAGGTTCCGAGCATCGGCCCAAGCCGGCTCGGTTGATTCCATTTTCGGCCAACAGGTTAGGCCAGGAGACGATACGAGTGGATTCGGGGGCAATCGCTGTCATCGCGCTCTTCGCTATCTCAGGCCTTGTTGGTGCCGGGGTCATCACTCTCAACGCGTACAAGGCGAAGTTGGCCTCAAAGCTGGAGTGGGCCCGGCTACAGGCCGCCGAGGACGTTCCTGAGCAGACTCTCGAACAGATCCACGACCTCCAGGAGCAGGTCGAGCGCCTGACTGAACGAGTCGACTTCACCGAGAAGCTCCTCGACTCCGGGCGGGCGGGCGCTAAGAAGCTCTCAGAGCCATCAGCTGAGAGAGAGTGACGAACCGGTAGCCGCGCTCCTGCAAGTCAGACAGGATTCGAGGTAGCGCCGCCCGGTTCTGGACTCGGCTCGGAATCTCCACATGGAGTAGGATGATGGAGCCGGGCCTCACGTGTTCGTTCACGTACCGCACGACACCGTCCGTTTTGCGATGGTACGTGTCCGGCTCGAGATCCCAGAGGACCACGGGACGATCGTGGTTGCGCAGATACAGCGGCAGGACGAGGAGACGCTTGGCATACGGCGGACGCACGTAGATCTCGCCCTCGTAGCCCAGGGCTCTTATGAGGGCGTCGGTGTCTTCGATCTCGCGGCTTACGTAGCTCGGGCGTTTCAAGATGAGCTGTGCATGGCTGAAGGAGTGATTCCCGATTTCGTGGCCCTGCTCGAGCACTCTGGCGGCGATGTCGGGGTTGTTGCGGATAGCACTTCCGACCATGAAGAACGTGGCGTGCGCCTTGAATTCGGCCAGGACGGCCAAGACCGAGTCGGTGTAGGCGGGGACCGGGCCATCGTCGAACGTGAGGGCCACGACCATGTCGGAAGTCTCCACGCGTGTGACGAGCTCTCCCAACAACTGGTACTTTCGGGACTTACTGAGTCGATACCCGCCCCAAGCGATCGTACCGCAGAGCACGAGCAGGACCGATGCGGCGACGATTCCTTTGACCATGCTTAAGGCATCTGCAAGTTGCGGGCCGACTCAGTTCATGAGAAGCGTTCATAGAAAGCGTTTATAGGAAGCGTTTATGGGGAGCTCTCTTCCCGTGGCTCCCGCTGGACGCTTTGTTCGGAGTCTGGGGGCCGGTTCACCAGGTAGGCCAACCCCAGCAGACCTGCACCAAAACCCAAGAACATGAGGATCCGCCAGACCGGCTCCAACTGGGAGAGGTCGAACAACAAGAGCTTCCCGGCGACGAGGCCGAGTGTCGCGAGGCCAACGAGCTGCAGGGGTTGCGAACGCTTACGGACGGACGCAACCAAGGTGATCGCACCCTGTACGCTCCAGGCGATGCTGACGAGTTGGGCGCCATAGGGCTTCGGGCCGAACTCGGACAGGACCCACGCCAGCAGCCCGATGTAGGCTGCAGCCTTGTAGACTGGTGCGTGGTCCTTCTCGACCGACATGGAACAGCCGACGAAGATGCCCAGCACCGCAAGGCGAACGAACGCGTCCTCGCGCAACCCGAGAAAGCCGTCGAGAGGCGCGTTCGCTGCATAGTAGAGGAAAGCCCAGGCCACGACCCCAGCCAGCACGTGCCCTATGATGCGCAAGCTGGAAGGCGCCCCCCTTGCGACGAGGGTGAAGAGGACCAGTGTCTCGGCCACGACGAGCAGAATAGCTGCGGGGTCGTCCGCGACAAACCAGAGCCCGAACGCAACACAAAGCGCCGAAAGTTCTGCGGAGGGCCACTGAGCAAGCGACACTCCACGGGTGCGGTAGGCCGCGGTACCGGTCATCAGCCCAAAGAGGAACAGCAGCAAGCCGACCTCCCGCACCTCGAAACTCAGGTGCACGCTCAGAAGGACGACGGTCGCCAGCGTTGCCCAGGTCACGGCGGCCCGGGAGTCCCAAAGGGCGAACTGAAGCGGCCTGTTGGGCTGCGGCAGGGACGCCACGACCGGCCGCAGAAGCGGCGAAGCCGCGGCGACGAGCCAGAAGACCGCGATGGCTAGAGTGGGCACCACAACGGGGGCACCGTCCGCGGCGAAGACAACGAGGGCAAGGACGATAGTGCCCCCGACCAACAGGGTGCCGAGGAGGGACACCCACCCCCGGTAGAGCTGTACCGCTCCCCCACCCAGCAGCACCACCGACACATAGATGGCGAGCGCACTCACGTTGTCCGACCCGGACTCGAGCAGGAACGGAGTTGCCAGCCCGCCGGCCACGCCGAACACCCCGAGAAGTGGTGAGTCCTGTCGTACGGAGAGAACGATCGAGAGAACCGTGGTGGCCGTCATCAGCAGAAGAGCGACCCAGAACGGGAGCAGCTCATACAACTGGAGTCCGGCAAACCCCACGAGATAGAAGATCGCGATCGAACCTCCGAGGAGCGCCTGTGCCAACCTCTTTCTCGCCTCTTCCAGGCGGAGCCCGAAGAACAGAAGGACGCTCCCCGCTCCGAGCCCGGCTACCAGGCGCAACGCGGGGGTGATCCATCCTCGGTCGAACGACAGCTTCAGGAGGAGGGCCATGGCCAGGACGACGAACCCGATCCCGATGCGGCCCAGCCAGCGCTCACTTTGGCCAGCGAGGGAGGGTGAACCGATCTGCTCTGCCCCGGAGGGAGGTCTCGCCGCAACGGAATCCGGCCTCGGCGCCTGGCTCGGTGCCTGGCTCGGCCTCTGGCTCGGCCCTTGGCCCGGCCTCTGGCTCGGCCTTTGGCCCGGCTCCTGGCTCCCCTCCCCAGCACCTGACTCGACTCCAACGGGTCGCGAAGGCGCGCTGGCCTCAGGACCGCGTTGTTCGGTGCGCCCTCTGTGTATGAGCGCCTCAACGAGACGCTCCAGCCGTGCTACTCGCTCTTCGAGGACTGGCTTCTCTGGCTCAGGCATGCCGATGTTCCCTCCGTTGTCTCACAGTAAGGAAAGAGTGTCCGGTGCTGCAATCGCTGGTTGGACGGCCCTACCTATCCGCTGCTTCATCACTCGTATCGACATCCAGCTCGAAACACTGCCTGCCTACGCCGTGCCTCCAGAAATCAGCGGAGCTCGGGCGCGCCGGCTCCAGCGACTGGAGATCAAAGGTTGCGCAGAGCTCGTACGTATCCTCATCCAGCGGTGCGAAGTCGTACGGCTCTGCCGAGCCCGGATCTCGGGTCCTGACCTCGACGCGCGGGTCCGTCATCAACTCTTCGAGAGACGCCGGCAGGCGTTCGTTACGGCTCCAGAACGAATCCATCCCCACCATGATCCCCTTGAGGTCCTCGATCCGGGCCGAATCGAGTTGCTGGAGGCGGCCTTCCGCCGGTGATCCAACCAGGATCACGCCGGCGATGATCGATGCCACAACCACAGCCCCGGCGATGGCCACAATGGTTTGACCGAGTGAGAGTTTCATGCTTCCGCCTCCTTCTCGTCGCGCCGGAGATCGCTGAGGAAATAGACAAAGGCGGTGCCCGTGATGCCTCCGATCGTCAGAACCTTCAGCAGAAACCGGGCGGCCACTTCTCCATCGAGGAGGTTGTAGATCAGGGTGGTGGCGTCACCAATGAGAATGCCTCCTGCGATCGCCAGGGTCAGGTAGGTGAGCCACCTGCGCACCGGGGAGGTTCGCTTCAGTGGTGAGAGAGCGATCGCTCGACTATTGATCCTGGCCACGTAGAGGAAGATGGGCGTGGCGACTACGAGCGATGCGATCGACCGCCGGATGTTGTCCGGTATCGCGTCCATGGCGAACTGTGACCAGAGCGGATCCGGGAAAGCGAGATTGATGAACTGGAAGAGAAGGGATCCTAGGCTGAAGGCACTCATGTAGAGTGTCCCGAAGAGGACCAGGTACTCGAAGGCCTCTCGAGCCGAGAGCGACGGTCGCGGTCGCGGCACGGGAATGGGGAAGTCGACCGCCGCAAACGACAGGAGCCCCGCCCGCACCTCTTCGTCCGACCAGTCGGCCCGACTCAGCACGTCTCGGATCTCGTCGCGTGGCAGTCCCCGATTCAGGGCCTCTCGGATAAATCCCGTCAGATCCTCATTGGCTGCCATGGTGGGTCTCCATTCTCCAGGGAAAAAACATGACCACGGGCAAGACCACCCCCAATAGAAACAGAGCGCTGCCCTCGATGCGCGGCTCGTACGGCTTCAGATCTTCCATCTTTTCCGAGTCACTCACTTTCTTACCTCCTCACTCTTGGCAACTGGTAAAGGGAGAGCCTCAGGTGTTGACACTGTCAACATACGGTCTGATGTTGACGCCGTCAACACTCTTGATCACGTTAACACATGACCGACCAGACCGGGCCATATCATCATGGGGATCTTCGGGCGGCACTGCTCGCCGAAGCCGCCGTCATGATTGCTGAGGGAGGGTCTGCGGGCGTGACGATGCGAGCGATCGGTCAGCGCCTCGGCGTCTCACGAGCGGCCCCGTATCGCCACTTCGCGGACAAGACCGCGCTTCTCGTCGCCGTCGCAGCGAACGGTTTCCGCCGTCTCGGAGGCCGCCTGCAAGCCATCGACGCGGGCGGCAAGCGATCCAGCGTCGAGCGGCTCCGGCGCCTCGGTGAGGAGTACGTCCGCTTCGCCCTCGAGAATCCGGCGCACTACCGCCTGATGTACGGCAGGGAGGCGCTCACTCGCGAAGAGCTGCCCGAGTTGCGGGAGGCCGCGGAGGCTTTGTTCGAACAGTTCGTAGAAGTGATCCGGGCCCACCAGCGCAGCGGTTTGATCAAGCGGCAGAATGCGAGAGCGCAGGCCTACGTGGCCTGGAGTGCGGTGCACGGGTTGGCGTCGTTGGTGATCGAGGGACAGATCCACGGCACGGATGACATCGAGGGGCTCATCCGGCAGACCACACGCACGGTGTTGGACGGCATGCGCGTTCGTCGCGGGGGTGGTTAGAGCGCTTTCGGGGCTACACCCCGCGCGGCTTAGCGATCTACCTCGGTGTCCGGTTGACTGGCCCATTCATTGAAGGACCCCGCGTAGCTCGACGCCCGCTCGTAACCCAGGATCTTCAGGATAAACGTCGCGAGACCCGCCCGCGCGCCTCCACCTCAGTAGGTAGAGACCGTGGCCTGTGGCGTGATCCCCTTGGCGCCCAGGAGCGTGTTGAGCTCGTCTGCGGGTTTCAACGTTCCGTCGGCGGAATCGAAAAGCTCGGCCCATTCCAAGTTGACGGCCCCCGGCAGGTGCCCGAGCCGGGGCGGAGCGTTCGACCCCTTCTTCGTCCCGTCGTACTCGCCGGCGCTGCGCACGTCCCAGAAGACGACGTCGCCGGCATCGACCGAGGCCTTCGCCTGGTCCAGGGAGCAGTACACGGCCTCTTCCAGGCGAGCCGCGAACGCCCGGGGTTCGGGGGCCGGGGTGTCGGTGGAAAGTGATAACCCCGCGTCGGTCCCCTCGTCGGTCCATTTCGTCAACCCACCATCGAGCAAACAGGTATTGGCGTGGCCGTAGTAGAGGAACGCCCATGCGACCATACCCGCCGTCGGTGGCCCACCCGCGTCGTAGACGACGACTCTTGTGTGCTCGTCGATGCCAAGCGCCCCGACCATTTGGGCGAAGGCCTCGGGCTCTGGCATCTCGGACCCCGTGCGCAGCCCGTTGAGGGTGTAGCCATCGAGGTGAACAGCACCGGGAATGTGGCCGCGAGCGTAGTCCTCGTCAGAACGAGAATCGATGACACGAACCGCCGGATGGGAAAGGTGATCAGCGAGCCAATCGGTCTCGGCCAGCAGCTCCGGATGAGGATAGCCGCGTTCACCAACGGGAATCGACATGTCTATTCGTCCAGCCTGGCCTCGATCCGCTTCAGGCGCTCGTCGATCTCCTGCAGCTTGTGCAGGATGATGATGTGCGTCTTTTTCGCGTCGATCCCCACCGGGCTCGTCTCGCTGGAGATCTCGCGCTCGATCGACGTGAAGATGTCCGGGGGTACGCTCAAGCCGCTCATGGCGTCCCTCCGATGAAGCGCGCGCCCAATGCGTCCCGGTCGACCGCCATACCGCGGAGGTAGACCGCGTCGATGCGCCTCGTATTCGTGATGTCGTCCAGGGGGTTCGCATCCAGGACGATGAAGTCCGCGCTTTTACCCACCGCCACGGTGCCGATGTCGGTCATCTGCATCAGCTCGGCCGAGTTACGCGTTGCCGCGACGATGACCTCGGCGGGGGTCATTCCGGATCGCACCATGTCCTCCATCTCTTGATGGACGGCCCAGGGACTGCTCCCGTCCGTGCCGAACGCAACCGTGACGCCCGCCTGGTTGAGCCTCGCCAGGTTACGGGCCTGAATGCCGAACGACTCCTGGGCCGCCGGCCGATCCCTCTGCGCGTCCTGCATCTGTTGCAGCTGGTCTGGGGGGACCGTCCCGCTCAGCCAGCTCAGGTCTCCCGCCACTCCCGGATTCGGGAGGTTGGGAACCAGAACCACGTTGGGGCGCTCCCTCCAGAGCGCGACGAGCTCATCGTCGACGTCCTGGTCGCGCACCCCGTGGGCGAACGCGTCGATCCCGGCTCGGAGAAGCCCCTTCGCGTCCTCCAGCGTGAACACGTGGGCTATGGCGCGAAGACCCTGCGTGTGGGCCTCGTCGATGACCGCGCCGTACAGATCAGGGGAGAGACTTTCGAAGCGGCCGCCCCGAGTGTCGACCCAGATTTTGACCAGGTCCACCTCGCGGTCGGCCAGCTCCTGCACGGCGGTCCGTGCCTCCGCCTCGCTCGTGATCCAAATGGGGACCTCCGTCCGCCCAACCTCCGGGGCGGTGATCCCGCGTCCAGCGGTGCGTGACCGGGCACCGTCAGGTACCGCCTCGTCCCGCATCTCGAACGGGACGTCGCCCTCGTCCAGGCCCAGGCTCACGACCAGGCCGGCCCCGTAGTAGGCCATATGCTGGAGTTGATCGGCCCGTTCGTCACGCGTGGACGCCAGGTGCACGTGGGTGTTTACGAGGGCCGGCATGACGGTCTTGCCGCTGAGATCGACGTGGGTGGCGCCTTCGGGAATCTGTACGTCCGCTCTTCGCCCGGCATGCGTGAAGACACCGCCCTCGACGACGAACACCGCGTCCTCGATCGGTGCTGACCCGTCCCCGACGATGAGGCGGGCACCCTCGAACACGGTCACAGCCGCCCCGCTGCCGGCCTCCGGACCGGTGCAGCCGGCCATCAGCACGGCCCCCACCATCAGGACGCCTCCCAGGGAGCGGATGGCAGATATCGCGACTACAACGGGCGACTCACTCTTGTGCGACGCACTCTTGGCTCGGTGCATTTCGAACCTCACATCGAAGGTGGAAATCTAGTTTTCATTGAGCGCCCGGAATCTCCGGAAACCGCTCGTCGGTCGGAAGAATCTGCACCCCGAACGCGTTGAGCGACATCGAGACCAGCCGGTAGTTGGCCACGGTCATCAGCGCGGCGATGGTCTCGCGCGTGTCGAACTCGGCGGTGATCGCCGCCCAGGTCTCGTCCGAGACCATCGCGTCGCGATAGATCTCATCCGCGAAGGTGAGCAGCGTCACCGAGAACGGACTCCAGCCAGCGGCGCCGGGGCCCTCGGCGATGCGTAGCGGCTCCAGCCCGTGGTCTCTTGCGCGACCCACGCTGCCGACGTGTTTCGCCCATTCGTATTCGGCCTGGGTGTTCCACCCGATGCGAAGGATGAGCAGCTCTCGGTCGTGGTCGCTCAGCGGTGACCCGCGCAGCACGAAGCCTCCCTGACCACCGCGAGCGGCGGCCAAGCGGGGGTGGCGGTTGAACGTCCGGCTGACTCTGAGCCCGTTCCCCTCGAGCGGCGCCATCCGTGGATTGCGAAGCGGCGGCTCCCGGTCCGGTGTAGCGATGCGGTAGGCCACATCCGTCGGCAATCGGTCGCTCGTCCACGCGTCCGGCTGCACCCCCATCGCGTTGAACATCGTCGCGAGTAAAGTGAACTCGTTGACGTTCATGACGGCTTCGAACATCTGGACCAGGTTGTAGCGGACGCCCAGCGTCGTCCAGGTTTGGTCGGTCACCGACGAGTTCCGATAGAGCTGGTCGGCCAGACGGAGGTGTGCGGCGTCGAAGTCGTTCCACCCATCGGCGTCGGGTCCGACGGCGACTCGACGCAGCTCTGCATCCGTGAGTCCAGCCTCTCGACCGGTCGCTGCGAACACAGACCAATGGTACTGGCTGTGCGTCAGCCATGCCGTACGCAGTAGGAGCAGCGACCGATGACGTGGCTCCAGCGCTGATTCCTGATCGAGGAACCTGACAAAGCGCATGATCGCCTCGGCGAGCTCCGGCACGTGCAGCAAAGTCGAGAGGCCGTTCCCGACACGTCCGTCCGGCGCATACTCTCGGACCAGCTCCCGGTGCTGGTCGGTCCATTGCGACTCGGGGAGCGGGGCGATGCGGGGTGTGCTCAGGCGAACCGGTTGCTGGCTGCCCGGAGCGTCCGGACGCGACTGAGCAATGAGCGGCCCAACGGGCGAAACGAGCGAGATGAGCAGCGGGATGAGCACGAGGCACGCGAGGAAGCGCTTCATTGCAACCTCCGGTTTGGCGGCGGTTCTGCGAAAGCATGCACAAACTAGATACCGAGCGTTGGCTGAGAAAGTATTGCCGCCGCTAAGCCATCATGTTGACCGCTTCGGTCCCGGCCTTCATGTTAACCCCACCCTCAAAAGGCTCCTTCACACGATCGCCGTCAGTGTCGTGGATCCCGCCGGAATGGAGGTTGAGATGTCGCGTTACGCCGCTCTGCTCCTCGCCGTTCTCTGTGCAACCTCAACGTCCGGCGTCGTCTCGACTGTCGCCGCGCAGGCTCGAGCCTCCGACGCCGCAAAGTGGGAAGTCCCCAGGACACCCGACGGCCATCCGGACCTTCAGGGGAACTGGACGAACATGACGCTCACGCCGTTTGAGCGGGCACGGGATAGGGGACCGGTGTTCACGTGGGAGGAAGTCGAGGAGATGGAGCGGACAACAGATGATGGGTGCCCCGCTAACCCAGGGACCGTCGCGTGTGGAAGGCCGGTCATCGCAGGGTCTATCAGCGGCCAGGAATACAACGAGGTCTATTGGGATCGGGGCTCGCGGGTTGCGATCGTCGATGGCGAGCCCAGAACCTCTCTGGTCACCAGTCCGTCGAATGGGCGCCGTCCGCCCCTCACGCCGGAGGGCGAGCGGCGGGTCCAGGAGTCCCGGGAGTTGAGGAGCCAGTTTGGCCCATACGACCACCCCGAGCTGAGACCACTCGGCGAGCGCTGCGTCATCAACAGTGGCACTTCCAACCCTGCCGGACCCCCCATGGTCCCCAAAACCTCCTACAACGGCAACTTCACAATCGTGCAGACGGCCGATCACGTGATGATCATGGTGGAGATGATCCACGACGCGCGGATTATCCGGATCGGATCAGGCCCACGGCTGCCCACCAAAGTCCGCCCGTGGTTCGGCGACTCCTGGGGTCGGTGGGAAGGCGACGTACTCGTGGTCGAGACCACGAACATCAATCCGAAACAGGCTCTCCGGGGAGTCCCGCCCTCGGAGCACATGAAGGTGACCGAGCGCTTCACTCGGGTCGACGCAGAGACGATCCTCTACGAGTTCACCGTCGAGGACCCGACGATGTACACGCAAGCCTGGGGCGGAGAGATCCCCCTCAACAAGTTCGACGACAGGCTCTACGAGTACGCCTGCCACGAGGGCAACTACAGTATGACGAGCGTTCTGAGCGGCGCGCGTTATCAGGAGAACCTGGCGGCGCAGGGATCGAGTGACTCTCGGCGTGATTGAGGGGAGATGCCCGTGGCGGCGCGAGCGCATCAAGCACGTGGTCGTCGATCCGACCGAGCTCGTGTCGGCCCCCATGGCCGACGGGGAGTGGCCCACGAGCGTTCGGTAACGTAGCGCGGGCTTCAGCCCGCGTGTTTCCGGCGCTACCCGGTCGAGCCAACTACTGTGCAGCAAGATTGACTCGTAATGGTACGGCACGATATACTTGTAGACGTACAGCATGATTTACTTGCAGGCGTGCAACGCGATTCACTCGTAACCGTGCGCCGAGGCAGGCTGGACCGGCGTCCGCCCGATATGACGCACGGTGGAAGTGGGAAGAACATGGCGACCCCGAACGAGAAACTTGCCGCATCGCTCAAGGTGCTCGAGCACCTCCAGGGGGGTGGCCGCCGCGTGTTCAAGACCAAGGAGATCGGCCGCTCACACCGCGAGCGGCTCCTCAAACACGGCTTCCTGCAACACGTGATGAAGGGGTGGTGGATGTCGTCGAGCCCGGACACCGCGTCCGGCGACACCACGGCGTGGTACGCGTCATTCTGGCAGTTTTGTGCGTGCTACTGTACGGATCGGTTCGGGGAGGAATGGCACTTGTCGCCGGAGCAATCGATCCTACGGCACGCCGAGGCGACAGCGATCCCGATGCAGGTGATCGTCTATGCACCCCGCGGCACGAACAACAAGGTGGAGTTGCTGTTCGGAACCAGTATCTACGACTTGAACCATAGCCCGTTACCTCCGGCGGCGGACTTGACCGCTCGCGACGGGCTAAGGCTGTTCGCGCCAGCCGCGGCTCTGATCAAGGTTTCGGAGAGCTTCTACACGCGCTATCCGGTGGAGGCCCAACTGGCCCTGGCAAGCATCGAGGACGCGTCAGACGTGCTGGTGCGCCTGCTGGAGGGCGGCCATTCGGTGGTAGCACGCCGCTTGGCCGGTGCGTTCCGGCGAATCGCTCGGCCCGATGTTGCGGATGAGATCATCGCGACCATGGAAGCCGCCGGTTTCGCCATGCGGGAGACCGATCCCTTCGACCCGGAACACACGCTTGCCGACCTCCGGGGTCGAGCGGCGCCGATCGTGAGGCGGACGGAAGCACTATGGGAGGCCATGCGCGGGGCGGTCATCGAAACGTTGCCGCCCCCGCCCGGGCTCCCAGAGGACCGCGAGGCGTACCTGCGCTTCGTCGACGACATCTACCAGAGCGACGCCTACCACTCGCTCTCGATCGAGGGATATCAGGTAACGCCGGAGCTGATCGAGAGGGTTCGGTCGGGGGCCTGGGATCCGACCGAGAACGACGTCGATGTTCACGACCGAAACGCCTTGGCGGCGCGCGGCTACTGGCAAGCCTTCCAGTCCGTCAAGGGAGTGGTCGAGAAGGTCGTGGCTGGAGAGAACCCCGGTACCTTAACCCGAAGTGCTCATCGGGACTGGTACCGCGAGCTGTTCCAGCCGTTCGTGGCCGCCGGTCTGATCGCTCCGAGCGTACTCGCCGGCTACCGCAATGAGGCGGTCTACCTGCGTGGCTCCCGCCACGTGCCACCGCGCCGGGAGGCGGTTCGCGAGGCGATGCCAGCCTTGTTCGACTTGCTTGTGAAAGAGGAGGAGCCGGCGGTGCGCGCTGTCTTGGGCCACTGGATGCTCGGCTACATTCACCCGTACCCGGACGGCAACGGACGCATCGCCCGCTTCCTCATGAATTGTATGTTGGCCTCGGGAGGCTATCCGTGGACCGTCATCCGTGTGGAGGACCGAGAGGCGTACATGTCGGCCCTCGAGGCCGCTAGTGTGGACACGGACATTCGTCCATTCGCCCGATTTCTGGCCGAACGCGTGCGATGGTCCATGGAGATTGCGGCCGAGCCTGGCGGCCGAGCGACGCGCGAGGTTTGAGTCACGACTCAAGCGCCCGTTCGACCGCGCTGACGAGTTGCGTGAACTCGAAGGGTTTCATGATGATCTGGTCAGCGCCGAGAGCCGAGGCCTTCAAGAGGAGTTCTTCTTTCGTATCCGGACCGCCGCCGGAGATCGCAATGATTGGGACGTCGGGGTGCAGCATCTGGATGGCTTCGATCACGTCGTGCCCGTCCAAACCGGGCATGTTGATGTCGGTCAGAACCAAATCGGGTGGATTTTTCCCGAAGAGCCGCAGGCCCTCTGCGCCGTCGTACGCCTCCTCGACCTCGTGACCTTCCTCGACGAGCATACGTTTTAGGAGCGTGCGGGCCAGCTCATCATCATCGATCACAAGAACGCGGGCCATCGGTGGTCTCCCATCGTGTCACAGCTTCGTGTTGCACCTTCTCTAAAGGTTGCAACTCTGCTCCGCTATGGCGAGGAAAATGAGGACGAGGCGTGATCGAGAGGGGTGAGCCGGGTGAAACCTTCGAGCATGAGGTGCCGAGGCGAGGCGGGCACCCCCGACCGGCGCGCATCCTCACCGCGCGGCGAGTAGCTCCCATCTCGATCGAGGCCCCTTGAGTCCTCTACGTCGTCCGTTTCCCACGGGGGGAGAGAGACCGACCCCTCGGGTGACATGCTCGCCCCGTTGCGCCTAGGCCCCGCCAGACCTACCGTCCCCCTCCGATCGCTACGCACCTCAACGCCGCCCATCAAGGCGAGGAAAATGAGGAGTGACTGGGAGGAGTGATGAGAGTCGTGACTGGAAGGAGTAACAGCCGGTTCCTGCCCGCCGTGCTCGCCGTAACGTGTCTGTTGGTGTTTGTCGCCGCACACGCTGAGGCTCAGGACGTCCCGGCTCCGCCCGATGTCGCGGCGCCCCCGTCCGATGCGGAGAGGACCCCGTCGGGTCTCGCATCGAAGGTGCTGGTCGTCGGCAGGGGTTATACCAATCCGGGTGAGAGGAACACGGTCACCTTTCACTACACCGGTTGGACGACGGACGGCAAAATGTTCGACACTTCGGGGACCTTTCCGTCGACCATGCCTCTCAACAGCTTGATCAAAGGTTGGATCGAGGGCCTGCAGCTGATGATCGTAGGCGAGACGCGGCGCTTCTGGATCCCGGAAGAGCTTGCGTATCGCGGAGAGCGCGAGCCCTTTGGCATGTTGGTGTTCGACGTCGAGCTCATCGGGATTCGATAGGCGTTCCCGAGCGAGACTGTCGTCGGCTGCGAGCCCTAGAAATCAGGAGTGACGAACATGACGATCCGAACACAAACTCTCGCGCTTTCCCTGGCACTCTTGATAACGGCCGTCACGGCGACTTCTGCCGACTCCCAGCGTCTCCCCGGCACCGAAAACGGCGAGTGGCGCTACCTGGGCGGAGACTCCGGCCACACGCGTAGCTCCCCCCTCGACCAGATCAACGCCAGCAACTTCGCGGACCTCGAGATCGACTGGATCTGGAAGAGCGACAACTTCGGCCCCAACCTCGACTACTTCATGAGGTCCACTCCGATCTACGTGGATGGATTGCTCTATACGGTGGCCACTACGCGCCGGCAGGTGGTGGCGATCGACCCCTCCACGGGCGAGACCATCTGGATCTTCCGCGAGCCCGAGACCACCCGGTTCCTGCGCTCTCCCAGGCGGGCCTACGGGAAGGGCGTCGCCTACGGCGAGATCGACGGCCGCGGCGTGATCTACATCACGTCCCCCGCCTTCTTCCTTTGGGCGCTCGACGCCAAGACCGGCCGGCCCCTGGAGAACTGGGGTGCATCGGTGCCACTCGATGACTTCGAGCAGACCGGGGCGGTCGACCTGGTAACGCACCTCCTGGACGGCTGGGGCCAGTGGGAGCGCTGGGACGAAGGACCGTACGACGCCGATTACGGGGTCCCGAGGGAGCTCGGTATGGTCACCGCCTCGGCGCCTCCGATTGTGGTGAATGGCGTGGTCGTGGTGCTCGTGGGCCACCAGCCCAGCTATGGCCAGACCCGGATCGAGAACATCCCGGGCGACATCATGGGGTTCGACGCCAGAACGGGAGAGTTCATGTGGAAATTCCACGTGATCCCCCGTCCCGGGGAGTTCGGCCACGATACCTGGGAGAACGACGCCTGGATGTGGTCGGGAGACATGTCGACGTGGGCTCCCGCGTCCGCCGACCCGGAGCTCGGGCTCGTCTACCTCGTGACGAACGCCTCGACGGTCCAGTCGTACTCAGGTCATCGGCCGGGGGACAACCTGTTCGGCGGCACCCTGCTCGCGTTGGACGTCCAGACGGGTGAGCGGAGGTGGCACTTCCAGATCCACAAGAGCGACCAGTGGAACTACGACCTCCCGACGCCGCCCATGCTCATGGATCTGACAGTGAACGGCGTGGAGATCCCCGCGGTGATCCAGAACACGAAACAGGGCCTCGTCTTCGCCTTCAACCGGGAGACCGGCGAGCCGATCTGGCCCATCGAGCAGCGCCCGGTCATCCAGACGCAGGTCCCCGGCAACTACACGGCGGCCACCCAGGCTTACCCGACCCTGCCGGCACCCCTGGACTCGATCATCCTGACCGGGCTGACCGAGGAATACCTCATCGACTACACGCCGGATCTGAAGGCGCAGGCGCAGATCATCCTGAGTCAGTACCAGGTGGGAGGCCTCTACGTACCGCCGCTTCCGTTCGACCACGACAACGACTTCATCAACAACGTGGGTTGCCAAGGCGCTGGGAACGTCATCCCCCATCCGCCGGTCGCGGATCCCAGCACGGGAATGATGTACGCGTCGCACCGGCGGACCTGCAGTGCCCCCGGCTTCATGCGGCCCACGAACGGGGTGGACGTGGACAACCCGAACTTCGCCGTGCCTGGTGATGGCGGCGCTACCCCCAACTATACGCCCACCACGGGCACCACCGTGGCAGCATGGGCGCCGGGAGGCGGCGGTGGGCTGCCCACCATCGACGGCCTGCAGATCTGGAAGCGCATGAACAACCAGCTCTCGGCCTTCCAGATGAACACGGGCGAGAAGATCTGGTCGTTGCCGGTCGGCCCGACGCCTGAGCGCATCAAGGACCACCCTCTCTTGGCGGGCGTGGACGTTCCCGAGTCGGGGGGCGTCGGCTGGTCGATCCAGATGATCGCGGGCGATCTCCTGATCCAGACCCGGTCGCTCAGTCAAGGCACTGCCCAGTATGATCCCGACGCCCCGTTGGAGCTGCATGCCCGCGACAAAATGACGGGTGAGATCCTGGCGAGCGTCCCGCTTCCGGCCCCCGGCCAGTACGGGATGATGACCTACATGCACGAAGGCAAGCAGTACATCGTGGTGCAGGTCGGGAGCTTCCGAACGGACTACCCGGGTGCGCTGGTGGCGTATACGCTGCCGTGATTGGGGCCGGCTAGGGAACCCTCGTGCCTTTGGGCTCAGTCTTCGACGGCTCTGAGGCGTTGCTCGTGGTCGGCGAAGCTGGCCGCGACACTGGTTGAGAGCTGTTCGAAGTTCACCTCAAATTGATCGAAGCGTCCGTCCAAGCGCTCAACGCGTCCGTCCAGCCGGTCGAGTCGTTCACCGTTCCCTGTCACGCCTTCGGCCACGGCTCGGAGGTCGTCGCTGAACTGTTCTTGGCCCACCTCGATGCGGGTCAACCGGCCACCGTGCTCCTCGTAGATCCGGCCGATCATCTCGTAGTTCCTGGAGATCCCGTGGGCATTCACCTGAATCAGGGACTTCAGTTCCTCGAATTGCTGTTGGGTCATCGATCCTCGGGTGGTCGGCAAATTCGCAAGAGCAATTTACGCGTCGGCGCCGCCCTGGAACATGCCCGGTTGGGACAGTGAACCGTCCCCGATCTCGAGTCCGTGCTTTAGGCTGCCCTGACACAGGTGGCAGGGGCGCTGACTTGACGCATATACACAGTACACACACATTCTGTGTATATGGCGACCAAGACGATATCTCTCCGGGTAGAGGCCTACGAGAAGCTCCGACGTGCGCGGACGCGCCCGAACGAATCCTTCAGTGACGTTGTGATGCGGGCTCGGTGGGAGGAGCAAACGGTGACGGGAGGCGAGCTTCTGGCTCTGGTTCGAGAGCGTGGTCCCCTGTACGGCTGCGACGAGCTCGACGCGATCGACGAATTGAAGTCGGAAGGGAAGGCACCGGCGGATAAGTGGTCGACGCCCTGATTCTGGAGACCAGCTTTCTGGTCGACCTCGAACGGGAGCTGATCGCTGGTAGCCCCGGACCCGCGCAACTCTTCCTCGAGTCGCACCAGGTCCAGAAGCTCCACATCACCTTCACAATCGCAGGTGAGCTGGCGGCCGGACCCCGCATGAATGAGCGGGCCATGTGGAATGAGTTGGTGTCTCCCTTCGAAGTGCTCCCCTGTACGCCCGAGGTTTCCTGGCGTTACGGTCGCCTATACCGGTATCTCAGCGACAACGGTCTGTTGATCGATGCGAACGACCTCTGGATCGCCGCGACGGCTCTCGCCTTTGTAATGCCCGTAGTGACGCGGAATGAAAGGCACTTTGCGCGTGTACCGGAGCTCGATGTGATCGGGTATGGGTGATGGCCTGAAATGGCCTTTGGCGTGGCGTTGCGCCGAGGCCGTGCCCGACCTACCGTTCCCGACCCTGTACGTCGCAACACCCCAAGAGTCACAACTCCGCACCATCAAGGCGAGGAACAAGGAATGACGAAGATGCCAAACGCTGAGCTCCGACCCGTCCGAACGCAGGCCCCCATGTTCTGCCTCGGCCTCGCCTCCGCGCTCTTGATTCTGACGGCAACCGCCGCCTCCGCTCAGCTACCAGGCACCGAGAACGGAGAATGGCGTTACCTCGGCGGCGACGCCGGCCATACTCGCTCTTCCACCCTCGACCAGATCAACGCCAGCAACTTCGAGGACCTCGAAGTCGACTGGATCTGGAAGAGTGACAACTTCGGCCCCAACCTCGACTACTTCTCCCGGGCCACGCCGATCTACGCCGACGGAATGATCTACACCGTGGCCACGACGCGCCGGCAGGTGGTGGCGATCGACCCCGACACGGGCGAGACGATATGGATGTTTCGCGAGCCTGAAACCGTCCGGTTCTTGCGCTCTCCCAGGCGGTCCTATGGCAAAGGGGTCGCCTACGCCGAGGTGAACGGCCGCGGAGTGATTTACATCACGACCCCCGCCTTCTTCCTTTGGGCGCTCGACGCCAAGACTGGGCGGCCCCTGGAGAACTGGGGTTCGCCCGTACCGCTGGATGACTTCGAGCAGACCGGCGTCGTCGATCTGGTACCGCAGCTCCTGGATGGCTGGGGCCAGTGGGAGCGCTGGGACCAAGGACCGTACGACCCCAACTATGGGGTGCCGAGGGAGCTCGGCATGGTCACCAGCTCGGCGCCGCCGATCGTGGTGAACGGGGTGGTGGTGGTGCTCGTGGGGCACCAGCCCAGCTATGGCCAGACCCGGATCGAGAACATCCCCGGCGACATCATGGGCTACGACGCCGAAACCGGCGAGTTCCTCTGGAAATTCCACGTGATCCCGCGGCCCGGGGAGTTCGGCCACGAGACCTGGGAGAACGACGCCTGGATGTGGTCGGGCGACATGTCGTCGTGGGCTCCCGCGTCCGCGGACCCGGAGCTGGGCCTCGTCTACATCGTGACGAACGCCTCGACGGTCCAGTCGTACACGGGCCATCGGCCGGGCGACAACCTCTTCGGCGGCACCCTCCTGGCGCTCGACGTCCAGACAGGCGAGCGGAGGTGGCACTTCCAGATCCACCGCAGCGACCAGTGGAACTACGACCTGCCGACGGCGCCCATTCTGATGGATCTGACGGTGGACGGCGTGGAGATCCCCGCGGTGATCCAGAACACGAAACAAGGCCTCATTTTTGCATTCAACCGGGCGACCGGTGAGCCCATTTGGCCGATCGAGGACCGCCCGGTCATCCAGACCCAAGTGCCCGGCAACTACACGTCGGCCACGCAGCCGTACCCCACGTGGCCCGAACCCGTGGACCGGATCGTCATCGACGGGCTCACGGAGGAGTTCGTCATCGACTACACACCGGAGCTGAACGCGGAGGCGCGGATCATCCTGAGTCAGTATCAGATCGGGGGCCTCTACGTGCCGGCGTTACCCTTCCCGCACGACAACGACTTCACAAACAACCTGGGCTGCCGAGGGGGGGGAGACATCATCTACCATCCGCCCGTGGCAGATCCCAGCACGGGAATGTTCTACGCCTCGCACAGACGGACGTGTAGTGCCCCCGGGTTCATGGAGCCCACGAACGGGGTGGACCGGGACAACCCGAACTATGCCGTTCCCGGTCCGACCGGGGCTACACCCAACAGTACACCCACCACGGGCACCACCGTGGCAGCGTGGTCGCCCGGCCGCTTTGGGGGGCTACCGACCCTCGATGGCCTGCGGCTCTGGAAGCCCATGGAGAACCAGCTCACTGCCTACCAGATGAACACGGGCGACAAGACCTGGTCGGTGACCATCGGACAGACGTCTGAACGGATCAGCAGCCACCCCCGGCTGGCGGGCTTGGATATCCCCAATGCGGGCGGAGCCGGCTGGTCGATCCAGATGGTCATGGGCGATCTCTTGATCCAGACCCGGGCGCTCAGTTGGGGCACCACCCAGATCCGCCCCGACGCTCCGCTGGAGCTCCACGCCCGCGACAAGATGACGGGCGAGATCCTGGGGACCATCGACCTTCCGGCCCCCGGCCAGTACGGGATGATGACCTACATGCACGAAGGTAAGCAGTACATCGTCGTGCAGATCGGGAGCGTACAGACGGGCTATCCGGGCGCGCTGGTGGCGTATACGCTGCCGTGACCGGGGCGGAGTAAGGCCGACCCGAAGCGCAGTAAGGCCGACCCGAATTGGAGCGTATGGTGCGGGCATTGTCATTTTCAGTGAGTGCGGTGGCACTAACACTCCTAACGGCTGCGCCGGGTCCGTGGGACGACCCCTCGCTTGAGGAGCTCGCACCCAGAACCGATGAGCCGGTCGAGCAGACGTCTTTTCTGGGCCCGGTAGCCCTTTTCGAGTCCCTGCGGCTCGGCAGGTCGAACACCCCCTCGACCGGAGCCACCCAGCAGGTCGAGGGAATCCCGCGCGAGTTCTACTTCTCACGCGCGGCCTATACAGGATACCGGAGAGGGTTCAGGAGAGGAGGGGGAGGGAGATGGGACACGGATTACCCGAAGGCTGACCAGATCTTTCTCTCATTCATAGACCGTTTGGTCCCTAGCCTCGACGCCTACGAGCGGGAGCACGCCATCCTTTTGGACGACCCTGAGCTCAGGCGCTTCCCCTTCCTGTACGCTCTCGAGGTTGGCGCCATGGCCCTCACCGAGCCAGAAGTCGTGGGGCTCCGGGGCTACCTCCTCGCCGGTGGCTTTCTGGTCATCGACGACTTCTGGGGTTCCCTACAGTGGGCGAACTTCGAATTCGAGATCCAGCAGGTGCTTCCCGGCTACGAGATCGTCGATCTGACCCTCGACCATCCGATCTTCACGGCCTTTTACGAAATCGACGAGATCCTTCAGGTGCCCAACGTCAGAAACGGGGTCCGTGGCGGGCCGACGCACCAGCAAGACGGGTACGTCCCCATGGTCAAGGGGATCCACGACGAGAACGGCCGACTGATGGTGGTCATCAACTGGAACACCGACCTCGGCGACGCTTGGGAGTGGGCGGACAATCCCGATTACCCGTTCAGATACTCGATGTACGCGTACGAGATGGGCTTGAACATGATCATCTATGCGATGGGTCACTGATGGCTTCAGGACGCGGGCCAGCCTGGATCGTGATCGCCGTCCTCGGAGTCGGGGCCATCGCCGCTGCGAGCTTGCTGGACGTGGGCCGCGTGGGAGAGCCTCCCCGGGCGGTGGCGGAGCCACCATTGGCGTATGACGTGGCTCCGATTCCCGCCGGCCTCGACTCCCTTACGAGCCTCGACGACGCCAGCCGGCAGATCGAAGAATGTTCTCATGACTGCACGGGGATCGTCTACTTCTGGTCTCCGCGCATGCCTCTGTCGCGCGCGGGAATTGCTGAGATCTTTTGGGCGGCCCGGAGGCTGGGAATGCGGCTCACGTTGGTCGGCACCGAAGCGATGCACGAATACGCGGACGCCGATCCGGGCCCCGCAGTCGGTGTGAATCCGATAGCCGATGCGATGCTGGCCGCTGGTGCTCTGGCCCACGCCCCGGCGTTGGTCCTGTATGACGACGGACAGGTGGTCGGTCCTGCAATCCTGGGCTACAAGACCGCAGAGACGTACGAGCGGATGGTCAGCCGACGGGTCTCCGGGACTGGGGACAGCCGCCGTAACGGTCTCCTGCCGACGCTGTCCAACACGCTTCCCCCCGCCACGGTGTTCGCCACGCTTCCCGCTGCACCTGAAGGCGACCGCTCTCTTGTGGAGTACGAGGCCGTAGGGAGGCCGGGCGCCTACTTCCGGTGGGTCCCGGGAAGGCAGGCCCTCGCCTACGAGTCACGAGGGGGGATCTACCTCCTCGACCTGGTCGACGGCAGGAACCGTCTTGCCCCCGGGTACATCGACTTCGTCCCGACGCCGGACGGCCGATACTTCGTGACCCCCGGGTCGGGTCGGGAGGGCCTCCGTTTCTACGAGGCGGGCGAAGTGTTCGAAGCGGCGCGAGCCAACACGCCAGCATCGGTGGCGCCGTTCTTTACGGATCCGCAAATGCGAGACCAGTACCCGTCCGTGGGCATCCTCGAGCAGGAGGAGTCCCGTGTGATATACCGTGTGCTCACGAGCTGGTACGACGGTATCGTCTACCGCGACTACGAGGTCCAGCTCGATCCCGGGACCGATGGTCCTCGGGTCCGGCCGATCGGCGAGCCGGTGACGCCGTGTAGGGAGACATCCCTTTCGACTCCGATCATGTCACAGGACGGCCTCGAGGTCGCCGCTCGTGACGAGTCGACCGGCACGACCAAGATCTTCCGATTCCTGACAGCCGGACGCTGTACGGAGGTCGTGGACCTCGGCATCCAGACCGGCAAGGTGGCGTGGCACCGCACCGGTCGGCTGCTTGCGTTCGCCAGGCCACGTGTGCGGCGGCGAGGCGTGGTCGACGAGAGTTCACAGGGAATCTTCCTGTTCGACCGGGACCAACAGCGCCTCACCAGGCTCGGCGACAGTGAAGGTGCCAGCCCGCTCGCTTTCCCGGATTTCGTCGGGGATGACTCCGTCGTCTTCCTTGTTCCCAGCCGGTCGAGGGGGGGGTCTAGTGTCTTCCGGGTGGTCGACGGAATCCGCTGAGCATCTCCCGCGGAGAACGACTCGTTCTAGCGCCCCTGCGGCCTCGCGTAGATATCGATGACGGGTGGCCTCGGCCCCTCCGTCGAAATGCCGGCTGCAACCATCAGGGGCGTGATCGCCTCGATGGTCGGGCGCGAAGGCCTGGGTAGTCCGAACCGGTAGCCCTCGGCAATGAACAGTGGCGTCCATCCCCGATGGTTCTCTCGTTTCCAGATGTGGGGGTCGGCTCCGTTGTCGGCCAGCAAGTTGATAACCGCCGGAAACATCCCATACGCCGCGCCGTGCATCGCCGTATCGTTCTCGTCGTTGACCGTGTTGACGTCCGCGCCGAGCTCGAGCATCAAGCGAGTGACTTCCAGCACTTCGAGCTCCGTTCCGGCCTCTTCCTCCGGGGCCGTCGTGCCGAGGCCGGCCGCGGCCATCATGGGTGTGGTGCCTTTGAGATTCGGCATGAACGGGTCGGCGCCCAACTC
>JADFNK010000004.1 GCA_022563405.1 Gemmatimonadota bacterium
GACTCCTCCCTCGGGCCAACCGCGGCATCTTCGCGATGAACGAACTGCCCGATCTCGCGGGGAAGATTCAGGTCGGCCTCTTCAACATTCTCCAAGAGGGTGACATACAGGTGAAGGGGTACCCCATTCGGCTACCGCTCGACGTCTTCCTCGTTTTTACGGCCAATCCCGAGGACTACACGGCCCGCGGAAAAATCATCACTCCGCTCAAGGACCGGATCGGCGCCGAAATCCAGACGCATTATCCCACCGAACTCTCGATCGGGATGAACATCACTCGGCAGGAGGCCTGGCTCGACCGGAATGGCATTCCGACCGAGGTCCCGGATTTTATCGCCGAGCTCGTCGAACGGATCGCCTTTCTGGGCCGAGACGACAAACGTATCGACCAGCGCTCGGGCGTCAGCCAGCGCATGCCGATCACCGTGCTCGAGAGCGTGGTATCGTCGGCAGAACGAAGGGCGCTCCTGCTCGGGGAGGATCACGTCGTTCCCCGCGTAGCCGATATCTACAGCGCGCTTCCCGCCATCACCGGGAAGATGGAGCTCGAGTATGAAGGAGAGTTGCACGGTGCTGACCGAATCGCCCGGGATTTGATCAGCTCGGCCGCAAAGGGTGTGTTTCAAGCCCACGCGGGCGGATCGGATGTGGAAGAGATCATCGAGTACTTCGAGCTGGGTGGCGCGCTCCAGGTGGGATCCGAAAGCTCGGCGGAGGCATGCGTGCTGGGCTTCGAGATCGTTCCCGGCCTTCTGAAGTTGGTCAAGGCAGTCGGCCTCGCCCCGAAGAAGTGCTCCGACGGATTGCGGGCGGGAGCATGTGAGCTCGTTCTGGAAGCGCTGGCAGCGGATCGGAAGATCACGCGCTCGGTCAGCGGCAGCTACGCGAAGGCGCGGCATGAGCCTCCCCCGGCCAAAGGGTACCAGGGGTTCGACCCATTTGGGGGCGTCAGCGCGTAGGGGCTGGGGCGGCCAGCGCTGGGGTGGCCGGAGCTGGGGCGGCCAGCGCTGGGGTGGCCTGACCGGGGGCAGCCAAAGTTTTCCTGGCCAGCCCGAGGATCTTCCGCTGTGCGACCGGGAGCGGGAGGTGTTCGACCTGGTCTGGCATGACCCATTGGCGTTGCTCCAGCACGAGCTCCTCCGGAGGCTCCCGCCCAACCGACCACTCGGGCACCTCCCGCGGCTCGGGCCTGCCCGAAAGGATCTCTTCCACCTCCCCTGAACGGGCGCCGGCCACCAACATCGGACGGTACACCGCCTTGAGGTGGGTGAACGCGTGGCAGACCTCCGGCAGGACGCGGAAGTCCACCGTTCCCGGGGTAAACTCGACGCCCAGACCCTCCAGGCGGGCTCGGCATCGTTCATGGAACAGGGTCCCTCCACTGAGTTCACCTTCAGTAGATGTGGGACCCTCAGGTGGGAGGTCCTCCGCCCCGATCTCGACCGCCGGAAACTCCCAGAGCCCGCCGAGGAGACCGTCGGGTGGTCGCTGGACCAGGAGCAGCTCGCCGTCCGGATTGTGTGCCACCAACACCGCGTAGGAGACCGAACGCACACGCGATCGGCGCTTCGAGGCCGGCCTCAGCTCCTGCGTCCCCTCGGCCCAAGCCAGGCATTCCCCCATCAGCGGACATTCCGTGCACCGAGGGGACCGGCGGGTGCATACCGTGGCTCCCAACTCCATGAGCGCCTGATTCCAATCCCCGGGACGATCGGGATCGACGAGCTCGCCGGCTCGTTTCCGCAGGCTCGCGTCGGCGGGATCCACGAGGTCGAAGAGTCGGGACAAAACGCGCCGCACGTTTCCATCCACGGCGGGCACAACCTCCCCGTAGGCGATGCTCGCGATGGCACCCGCGCTGTACTCGCCGATCCCCGGCAGCGTCTTGAGACTCCGGGAGTCCTGCGGAAGCATCCCGCCGAGCCGATCCCTCACGATCAGGGCCGAGCGCCGAAGATTCCGGGCCCGCGAATAATAGCCGAGTCCTTCCCATGCCTTCAGCACGGACTGTACGTCCGCCTCCGCAAGATCCTCCACCGTGGGAAAGCGCTCCATCCACCGGTCGTAATAAGGAATCGCGGTCTCTACACGCGTCTGCTGGAGCATGATCTCGGAGACCCAGACGCGGTATGGCTCCCGACTCGCTCGCCAAGGAAGGTCACGGCGATGCTCGTCGTAGTGCTCCAGGAGGAGGCGTCTGAGTCGGTGAGGATCGCGGGTGGTCGTGCTCCTACCCCCCGAGCACCTTGAACTGTCGGCTAAACTTCAGGGTCAAAGAGCGACCGAGGGGGCCATCCAGTCGGTCGATTCCCTGGATTTCGTTGTACACGATGAATAATCCCGTCCCCGCCGTGTTCAACCAACCGAAGCGCACGTTCGCCGAGAGACGATCGATCTGATCGCTGTACTGGATGAGCGACTGGAGATAGACCCGCGGCGTGAAGAAGTACCCGAGGTTCACCCCCACGAGGACGGTCTCGAAGTCTCCTTCCAGAAGGTTGACGTCGTTGTAGTCGATGCTGATCGACGACGTGAACGCCGCACCACTCCTCAGCGTGATCCCACCGGAAATGTTCCAACGATTCCCGGACAAGAAACTCCCGCCGTTGAATCTGCCGTTGAAGGAAAAGTCGGCGGAGCGATTCGTGTTGAAAAAGACGATGGCCTCCCACCCGTCGTAGGTTCCGGTCGGCACCACTACGTCCGTGCCCCGGATTTCGAAGGGCTCGTACAGCCCCTCCCGTACCCAGTTGGCGCCGGTGGAGAGCTGGGTTCCGTCCGGCCACTCCCAGGCGGTATCGAGATGGAGGCGACTCGACTCCTCAAACCCTTTTTCGATCCCGCTCCGCCGACTCCGGAACGTGTTGAAGGACATATGGGGGCGGATCTCCCTCAGGAACCCGTTGGGCCGAAGAAATCGCTGGAGACGCATCGAGTAAGACCGGTATCCGTCCCGCGGCACGAAGCCCACTTCGGGATTGAAGTTTTCCCCGATTTCACGTATGCCAAAGGACGCGTCCCAATTTCGACTGTTCCACGCCGCGTTGGCATCGTAGGCGTGCTCGCCACCCGAAAGCCCCGGCGTCTCCGTCTGTGCTACGAAGGAGGAGAGCGTCAGCGCCTCACCGATTGCCACCCGCGCATCCGCGGCATATGTCCTGTTGTAATCGCCATCGGCCTCGCCGCTTCGATCGATGAACAACGCCCCAACCCGCGAGCGATTGGGTAGCTCCCGGGCGACACGAGCCACCGAGTAGGCATTGTCCAGCTGAACCCCGGCGACACCCTCGGTCTGAATGTGGAGAAGACCGACGTTGAAGCCAGCGGCCTTACCGGACAGACGTCCTCCACCTTTGATGGGGACCTGCACACCGTCGGCGATCCCGATCCTTCGGCTGAAAAAGAGATCTGCACCACCCGCACCCACCGTGAAGAAGCCCGCATTTTCCAGGAAAAAAGGTCTCTTTTCGGGAAAAAGAAGCGAGAAGCGCGTGAGATTCACCTGCTGGTCGTCCACCTCGACCTGGGCGAAATCGGTATTTACGGTCAGATCGAACGTCAAGCCTTGCGTGACCTGGATCTTGGCTTCCCCACCGAACTCCGCCTGCTCGTCGAACGCCGTCTCGCCCTCCTCGTAATTCCGCGCCGTCGAGCCCAAGGCGTACGGCGTAACGGTGGCCAGCCGCCGGAATGGGGGCGCGAGTCCCTCCAGATCGCCGGCGTAGTTCAGGCGGTAGAGGTTGAACTCCCGTGGCACCGGAGACCAGAAGGACTCCTCGTTCAGCCGTCGGATGCGCCGGGATACGTTAAAGCCCCAGGACGAGCCGTCCGTCCCGTAACGCAGAGTGTTGAAGGGAATACGGAACTCCGCGTACCACCCCTCTGAGTCGAGGGAGGTCGCCACGGTCCAACTCCCATCCCAGTTCTTGTTGAAACCGCCGCCCGCCCCGGACTGGAAGCGCCGTTGGCCTCCTCCTCCTCCACCGCCGCCACCGCCAAAACGTCCCCCACCCCGACCCTCGTTGGCAACTTGGCCGTCGTATTCAATGCCGACAGGCGTCGTGCCGAACACGAATCCGTTTTGCTCGTCTTTATACGTATCGAAGATGAGCACGACGTTATCGCTCTGCGCTACCTGGTAGTCCCGGATCCGCTCCCCCAAAACGATCTCGGCAGGCCGGCTATCGAACGCCCACACGCCTATATAGAGAGCCTCGTCGTCGAAGACGACTCTCACCTCGGTCCGCTCCGAGGCGGGCTGTCCGTCGCTGGGCTCCCGCTGTGTGAACCCGGTCATCGGAGCCGCCCGCGCCCACGCGGCATCATCGAGGCGGCCGTCGATCAGCGGCGGGTTCGACACCCCCGTCGCGACGCCGACGCTAATCGGGCGGGGCGGAGCGCCACCAGACCCGGCAGAGGCGGGCCCGTCCTGCGCAGCGACGGTGGAAGCCATGCAGACGGCTAGGAGGCCTGCTATTACCGGACGAATGGTCATCGGCAAGTCAATCGGTATGGAAAAACGATGGAACCAGGCGACAAAAGGATGGAACGAGGCAACAAGGTAGTGGAATGAGCCACTAGACGCGCCGTCGGGCGTGTGGACCCGCAATCTGTTCGTACCCTGAACTCCGCACCGGCGAAGTGGCCGCCACCCTCAGCCTCGGTTAAACTTGATGGGAGATTTAGGGTTCACCCATCGTCCGGCTCCACTATGCGATTTTCGACCTACACCAAATATCGAGGCGGCTGGCTCGACGCCATGAACCTCGAGAGCCTCATGGAATCCCTTTCGGATTTCTTCATGAACGGAGGCTTCGCCGGCGGGCCCAACTACCATCCTTTCTGGGGATGGTCGGGACTCGAAGACACGAGCTCGGTGGACGCTCTCAAGAACGCTCTCCTGAAGGCGTTGGTCGAGAGCGGGCAACTCACACAGGAGATGGTCGAGGAGCTGCGAGGCGACGGCGAGGGAGACGAGGCAGTTCAGCAGCAGATCGCCGACCTCCTGGACGATCTCATCCAACGTATGGTCGAGGAGGGTTATCTGACGCTGGAGGAGGGGGCACCGACCATGCCCGGAGCCGTCCAGGACGTCACTGGAATGGGCGAGATCGATGAGGCCAAGGATGCGGCCCAGAAGGTGAATTTCAACCTGACCCAGAAGGGCACGGACTTCCTTGCCTACGGGGCCCTGAGGAGCCTTCTCTCCGCGATAGGATCGTCGAGTTTCGGCTCTCACGAGACACCCCACCTCTCGACCGGCGTCGAGTCCGACGCCACGAGCAAGCCTTACGAGTTCGGTGATACCCTGAACCTCGACGTTCCCGCCACGCTCAAGAACGCCATCGAGCGGGAGGGACTCGGTGTGCCATTGAACATCGACTATGGGGACCTCATGGTGCATCAGACCGAGTACCGGTCTTCATGCGCCACGGTGCTGATGCTCGATATCTCGCATTCGATGATCCTATACGGAGAGGATCGCTTCACCCCGGCCAAGCGCGTGGCGCTGGCCCTCTCCCATCTCATCCGCACCCGGTTCCCGGGAGACTCCCTTCAGGTAGTCACGTTCGGAGACCAAGCACAGGAGATCCCTCTCAGCCAGTTGGCGAAGGCTCAGGTGGGGCCGTTCCACACGAATACGGCGGGAGGACTGCTGCTGGCGCGAAACATTCTGAAAGCACAGAAGAAGGATATGCGGCAGATCATCATGATCACGGACGGGAAGCCGTCTGCGATCACCCTGCCCGACGGACGGATCTACAAGAACTCCGGGGGGATGGACCAACACATCCTGCAGCAGACCTTCCGGGAGGTATCCGCCTGCCGGCGCGCCGGAATCCTGATCAACACCTTCATGCTGGCACAGGACCCTTACCTGGTGCAGTTCGTCCAGAAGGTCTCGGAGATCGCGAGAGGTAAGGCCTACTTCACGTCGACCCGGACGCTCGGTCAGTACATCATGATGGACTTCATGCGACGCAAGCGGCGGAAGATCAGCTAGGCTTTCAGAAGTTCCCGGGGGGGGCCCGGAAACGTGGCCACGCCCGTTCACCCTGCGGCCCGCTCGCCTTGCAGTTCGCCCGCCGTGTAGCTCACCCGCCTTGCAGCCCCTAGCCCAGCAGCCCATGGTGGGAGAACCGATGAACCGCAAACCCACCGGATGGGAGCGCACGATGGGATGGGGTGCAGGAGATCTCTCGCGTAAGTCGTTTTTGACTGGGCTCACGGGTGCGGCAGCCTTGGGGATCCCGCGATACGCACCCGGCGGCCAGGTCGTTCCGACGCTTTCGCTCCTCCCTTTCCTCGCCAGACCGACCACCGAGTCGATGCTGGTGAACGTTCGAAACGGCCCCGTGGACGCGACGGCACGGCTCGAGATCAAGGCGTCGCTCGGGCCGACTGTGTGGGGTGCGGCGGGAGCTGATCGGAGTGCCCCGGCGGGTGAATTCGTCAACTGGAACGTCGGCGACTTGGCGGCCGGTACTGCCTATGATTACCGGGTCCTCATGGCTGCGTCCGGTGAAGATCTCCTGTCGGTCGCTACAGGACGCTTCACGACTCAACGTGTGGGTGAGGTAGCGTTCACGGCGGCGCTCACCGCCGACCCGCATACCGGCTCCTTCCCCGATGGATCCGGTCCGATCAGGGTGCTGGACGACGTCGTTCGCAATGTCCAACGGGACCGGCCGGACTTCGTGATCGCCCTGGGAGACAACGTCGCGTGGGCCACTTCGCGGGACTATCCGCAGGTTGACGACTTTGGTGCGAGGTTCGCGTACACGATGTACCGACGCCACCTGGCACCCCTCTCGGTTTCCTGTCCGCACTTCGGCTTGATCGGGAACTGGGAAGGCGAGTCCGGCAAAGTCCCTGCCGAGAACGCTGCGCTGGTAGCGAACGTCCGACGACAGTTCGCACCCAACCCCGACCACCTCACCTACCCCCAAGGCGGAAGTGCGAATGAAGATTACTACGCCTTCGACTGGGGTCCTGCGCTGTTCGTTGTCTTGAATGTCCAGTCGTACTCGGCACCGTCGGGGCCGCGGTCGTCACCGATGGACGACGTTGCGCTCATGGAGGATTGGACGCTCGGTGGAGCCCAGTTCTCATGGCTCGAGGGCGTGCTTGCCGCCTCCGATCACCCATTCAAGTTCGTGTGCATCCACCACCCGGTCGGGGGCAACGCAGGCACCCAGTTCGAGACGCTGTACGGGCGGGGCGGGCCGAGAGCGGCAACGGTGGGTGAACAGCGCCTGGTGCACGAGATGATGCGCGAGTTCGGGGTGCAGATCTTCTTCTTCGGGCACGATCACGTCTTCTTGGACGAGGTCGTGGACGGCATCCACTACGCGCTCCCGGGTAGTTGTGGAGCTCCGTGGAAGTTCGGCCGTGAGGTCACGGGGTACCAGAGGTACTGGCCGGAATCAGGACACGGCCGCCTCACCGTACGCCCCGATCTAGCGACCGTCGAGTTCGTGAATCAGGCGGGGTGGGTGATCCATCAGTTCGCGGTCGAGCCGGCGTGAATCGACGCCCAGCAGCACCCTAGATCTTCACCCCCAACGGCTTCGCAAGTGCGAAAGCAAAGACCATCGTGAGAATGAAGAACGCGATGATCCAGTGTGTGTGCCAGCCGAACAGGTTGATCTCGGCGTCCACGTAGCCGAGCCTGATCGCCTCGGCGTTCGATCCCCGGGGCAACGGGATTTCCGCCGGGTAGATGAGCTGATCCAGCAGGCTGGACGGGCGGACCGGGGAGCGAAGCACCGTGGTCCCCGACACCCGCATGGACTTGGTGAGGGTCTCTTCGCCGATCCGCACTACGAGCTCATACTCACCGGGGCTCTCGGCGGCGATCCGCCAGCCGGCCTCCCTGAGGGAAGGGATCCAGATGAGGGCGGTCTCGAGGCGCACGCCGTCCGGTACCTCCAGCGACACACCGGCACCGTCGGCGGCGGCCACGCGTTCGGCGGCTTCCTCGGTGAGCTCCACTTTGAGGAGCGCGGTCTGTCCGGGCTCGAGGCTCTCGTAGCCGTACTGGAACTGTAGCTGGCTGACCATGATCACGATCGGCACCATCATCCAAAGCATGGGCACCATCGACAGCCGGAAGTACGTCCCGGTCTCACGGAGAATACCGAGCTGCGCCGCGAAGATGGTGCGGAGGTCGTCCTTATAGAGTCGAATCTCGTACACGCCGCCGTAGATGCGGCGCTTGACCGCATCCAGTGCGTCCTGGTCCGAGACCGCTCGGAACCCGATCAGCATTCCCACGCTGACCAGCAACGAGATCACGGTGAGACCGACGATCGGAGGCATGCCCCGGAAGGGGAGCACGATGAGATCGAAGATCCAGCCCAAAGGGCGATTCACGAACCACATCAGGAGGGGGGTCCCATCAGGAGATGTATCCGAGACCTTGCAGGCGTTTACGGATCTCTTCCTCTGAGTCCGCGTCCTCGAACAGGAGCAGCTCTTTCTCGACCGCGTGAGTGATGAACTCCGCGGGCGACGAATAGCCGGCAATCCGCGAGTACCTCTCGATTCGCCTCAACAGGTCCTTGTCGAGCTTCACTTTGGAACCGATCACGTCTCCTCCTCTATCTTGGCGGAAAGCCCTCGACACCGAATTCCGCAAGAACAGCCGTAGCGAGCTCCTTCAGGGATGCGGCGGGGACCTGGAGCGGCCTGTTGGACACGAGCACACCGGGCACCGTTTCGTGGTCCATGATGTGGTCGCCACTCCAGGCCCCGGTGTTGTCCGTGAGAATCTCGGCCGGAATCTGACCCGCCGCTGACTCGTCGGAGCTCCTCACACCCTTCGCGAACCCAATGACGAGATCCGGGCCGATCTCGGCGTGACCTGTGTCCGTATACGTCTCGTCGCGAGCATACACTCGAGTGATCGCCACTTCGCCCGTGGCCGGATCGACCTCTCTCAACAGCCCACGGGTGATCTCTCTCAGCAGGACTCCCCTATCGGACGGCGGCACGATCCCGACGGCCTCCCTGCCCTCCAGATTCACGTACAACCCACTCAGACCCAAGGCGTACGCCTGGGTGCGGGGCCAGTCGACGTTCTGCAGGAAGTCGAGATCCCTGCGGTTGCGATCCAGCACGGTCAGGTATCCGTTCTGCTCCAGCCAGCTGTTCAGGCTGAAGGATCGTCGCCACGAGGTGAAGCCGTGGTCGGACATCACGATGAGGGTTCCGCCCCCCCCCAACTCTTCAAGGCGGTTCAACGTCTCGCCCACGATCTCGTCCGCCTCCACGTACAGATCTTCGATCACGTTGGCATAAGGCGCGTCCCGCGCCTCGTCGTAGGCCGGGTGCTCGGGATCCGTGGCCCCCCACATGATGTGCGATACCTGATCCAGAAAACCGAAGTAGTTGAAGAGCAGCCCGTCATCGAAGTCGGCGAGGAGTCGCTCGTACTGGCGCCGGATCTCGCCGGCTGCCAGTGCGGCCTGGGCCAAGAACTCATCCTCGTCGAACGCGCCGTCACGGATGGCGTCGGTGTCTTCGGGAAAACCCTGCGTGTAGAACCGCCCTCCCTCCGCCAGCTCCGTGGCAAAGTCGTCGGGTGTCGAGATCGGCATCGCCGGGTCGAGCGGATCGATGTTGACCGGCGTGGCGTAGAGCTGGAACTCGGGTCGGACCTGTTTGAGGTAGAATCGGGTCATCCCACGGAGCTTCTGGAAGAACGGAAGCGGGTACTCGATCGGAACCCAGTCGCTCCAGTCCCCTTCCTGGAGGATGATCTCTTCGTCGCCGATCTCGATCTTCACCACGGGGCGGACCGGATCGAGGTAGACCGGGAAGTCGGATCGCAGCTCCTCGAGCTCGACGAGCAGGAAGTTTGGAGGGCCTCTCAGGCTACCGTTGAAGACTCCACGCCGGATCTCGGCGCGCTGAACGTCGCCCCCTGGTGAGCCGCCCAGTCGCTCGGGGGCGGTCGTGAACAAGCTGTACGTTCCGTAGCCGCCCAGGATGTCGGGCGTGCCCATCCCACTGAGCTCGCGGCTCGCCGTGCCCGACGGTGGGAAGTTGGCCGGCATACGGATGATCGTGGTGGGCACGCCCTGCTCCTCGAGCACCTCCCAGAAGGGTACACCTTGGCGCATGAGCACGACCTCGCCGCCACCCAGCGGGATCTCCCATCTGCCGAACCTCAGGGTACGCCCGGGCGGCTCGGTGATCGTGGTCGAGAGGTAGGGCACCATCGTCTCGGGATCCCGGTGCAAGAAGTCGAAGATCCCGTGCCCGCCGGCGTCGAGCCCGGTGATGAAATCCGACCAGGCGACGGGGCTCTGCGGTGGGATCGACGTCTCGAGGGCCGAAAATGCTCCACTCTCCGCCATCCGCTGGAGGTTGGGGAGCCTGCCTTCCGACATCATTCGCTGGGTCAGCTCGTAGTCCATCCCGTCGAAGCCGAGGACGATCACCTGGTGCCCTACCGGCTCGGACCCGCCACACGCGCCCGCAAAGGTGGCAATCGCCATGGTGGCCACTGCCGTCCGCGCTACGCGCATCGCTGTCATTCGATCGACTCTCGCTCGAAGAGCACCTTGCCGTCCATATGCGCGGGCGGCTCGATGCCGAAGAGCCAGCAGGCCGTCGGCGCGATATCAATGAGGGCGGGGTCGTCGCGATCGATGACCTTGTTGCTGAAGAACACGCCCGGGACGATGCGAGGGTCGACGCAGTGATCGCCGCTCCAGGGTTTCACGTTGTCCTCGATGACCGCGCCCGCGACCACACCGGTCGCTCCGTCCCACGAGATCCGGTAGCCCTCCGCGTACCCGATCAGGAGATCAGGCGCGTTCTGGAGATAGGGGCCCGAGTAGAGCGCGGAGGGGTCGAACGCCTCCCGGATCGCCAACTCTCCTTTCTCATCGTCACGCATGCCGCTGAGCCGCTCGATGAGCTCGGCCTTGAGCGCGGCGGCCTCTTCTCCCGGCTTGACCGATCCCTGCGCCTCACGACCCTCGATGTTGAGGTAGAGACCGGTGAGACCGAGCGCATAAGCCTTGGTCTCGGCCCAATCTATCTCTCGTAGCCACTCACCCTCCCCCTTGGCTCCGTCCTGAAGCTTCAGGTAGCCGTTCTCGTGTAGCCAGGCGTTCAGGTTCACCCCGCGGCGGAACGACGTGAAGCCGTGGTCCGACAGCACGACCAACATGTCTCCCTCCCGGAGCTCCTCGCGAATCCTGCCCACCATGGCGTCGTTGTGCACGTAGAGATCCTCGATGGCGTCGGCGTGCTCGCCGCCCGGACGCCCATTACCGCTGGGTTGCCCGTCCCCGCCCGGTCGCCCGTCACCGTTGGTTTGCGCGGCTCGTGCGGCGGGATGTCCCTCTTCCAGGTATCGCCAGAACATGTGCTGGATCCGGTCGGTCGCGTCGAACACGCAGACCACGGCCCCTTTGCGCACCCGCTCGAGCGCGGCGAAGAGCATGTTCTCGCGTTCCTTGTCGATGTCGTACGTCTGCTGGAGGAACGCGCCGTCGTCGATCACTCCTTCGTTCAGAGCCCAGGTGTCCTCGGCGAGACCCAGCGTCGAGAATTTCCCGAGCTTCTTCGAGAGGTACGTCGCGAAGTAGGCGGGATGAGAGATCGGCATGGCCGGGCTGTCGGGGTCGAGGTTGATCGGCGTGACATACAGCGACACGTGCTCGCCCGTCTCCGTGAGCAGCATCCGGCAGATCCCGCGCACTTTGATGCCGGGTGCGGCCCGGAAGGCCAGATCCACCCAGTCGCTCAGCTCACCTAGCCGCAGCTCGAGTGCCGTGCCGTCGACTTCCACCCGGGCGCTTTCACCTGATCCGTTCAGCGTGATCTTGACCGGAAGGGTCAACACGGGGGCTCCCTCGACCAGCTCGTTGTTGGGACCCTCGAGCTCGGCTTCCAACCGACCGTCTACCCGTTTCAAGCGCACCCGTCGACCGCCCTCCTTGAAACCCGCCTCCGACTCCCGGGTCGAGAGAAGCGTGAACGTGCCCTGGGTCCCGAGAAGATCCGGGACGCACATCGCGCTCAACTGCGCCCCGTAAAAACGGTCCGGAGGGAAGGTGATCGGCACTCGCAGGATCGTGCTCCAGATCTGGTGGTCACCCAGGATCGACCAGAACGGCCTCGACCTCCTCAGAAGTCGCAGGTCGGGCTTCCCGATGGGTATACGGTAGCGACCGATCTTGAGGATTCGGTCGGGAGGGCCGATGCGGGTCGACGAGAGCAGGGGCAGGTAGGTGCGGCGGTCCCGTTCGAGGAAGTCGTAGATGTTGTGCTTCGCGGGATGGGTGCCGGTGCTGAAGGAGGACCACGCCACCGGAGAGACCGAGGGGAAAGTGGTCTGAAGCGGGTGGTAGCACCCTTCCGCGGCCAGGCTTTGGAAGTTCGGGAGCTTACCCTCCGCCATGAAACGATCCGTCAGCTTCGGGTCCTGGCCGTCGAAGCCGACGATGATGAGCCGTCGAACCTTCGGTTTCGCTAGATGGGCATACCGCAGAAAACGCAACGCGGCCCTGAACGGCCACAACAGGAGGGAAAAGAGCGCAATCATCATTGAGACGAAGAAGACCAGGAAGGACGTGACGAACACGAACCCCGCGCCGGGTCCGACGTAGGCCGCGACCGGCTCCGGCGTGGCCGCGAAGAGGATGAGTCCGAGCACTGCAGCGACGAGCCAACTGCCGTGCCCTCTGAGGAGGGCGCGTGCTGCGGAAAGGCACTCCCTCGTGCTATTCTTCCGCCCATGACACCTGCCCTCCCAAGCCGGCCCCGCTGACCCATGCCGATCAACACGGCACGACGTGCCCTGCGCCGCGCTCGATATGGAGCCCCCATCGTGGTGGTCTCCGGACTTCCTAGATCCGGTACCTCGATGATGATGCAGATGCTGGAGGCGGGAGGCGTTGAGCCCATGACCGACGGTGTCCGCACCGCGGATGAGAGCAACCCGAAGGGGTACTACGAGCTTGAAATGGTCAAGGACCTGGAGAAGGGCGTCGATGAGGTTTGGCTGCGAAGCGCACGCGGTCGGGCGGTCAAGATCATCGCCTTCCTCGTGCGACACCTTCCCGAGAACTTCAACTACAAGGTCATCTTGATGCACCGCGGGCTGGACGAGGTTCTGGCCTCCCAGACCAAGATGCTCGCCAAGCTGGGTGAGACGACCGATACCGACGACCCGCGCATGAGGAAGCTCTTCGCGGATTCCCTCGCCCGCACGAAGAGCCTGCTCGCGCACCGACCTTGCTTCGACGTGCTTCACGTGAAGTACCACTCCGTTATCGAGGACGGACGGAAGCACGCCGACGAGGTGAATCGGTTCCTCGGAGGGCGGCTGGACACCGAGGCCATGGCCGCCGTCGTGAATCCGGAGCTGTATCGCAACCGCGGCTGAGACACACACACATTAGTTGATATAACCGAGGCTCCGAAGCCGCGCGATCTCGTCGGCGCTGAGGTTGGCGATCGCGTCCGTATCCGGCGGTGGGCGCAGCGACACCGCCCACTCCCGCCACGTCGACAACTCGGTGGCCAGATTCGCGACGATATCCGGATGATCCCCGGCCACGTCGTTGAGATTGATCGGATCCTTCACGTGATCGTACAACTCGAATTCCGGCCAATCCTCAGCCTGATTCTCGTTCTGGATCAGCTTCCACCCGTCCAGAATGATGGAATACGAATCGTGCGGCAGTCCCATGAACGAGATGGCCGGAGCCACGACCCGCTCGCTGAATGCGGCCCGTCGAATCGCGCCAAAGTCGGACACGCCATCCGGGTCGACGATCAACGGAAGCAGGCTCTGACCCTGCGCCGCCTCGGGAGGTGTGATGCCCGCCAGCTCCAGCACCGTGGGCATCATGTCCACGGACTCCGTCGTCTGCTCGACGACCGTCCCAGCGGGTAACACGCCGGGCCAATGCATGATCAGCGGCACGTTCATCATCTCGCCGTACGCGTTGTTCCCATGAAAGTGATGACCATGCTCCAGAAACTCCTCACCGTGGTCGGAAATCAGGACGAAGAGCGTCTCCTCCGCCAATCCGAGTTGCTCCAATCCCTCCATCAGCCTGGCGACCTCGACGTCCATGGCGCGTATGGATCCATCGTACCAGTCTTTTTCGTGCTGGAGATACAGCTCCTGATCGACATCCGTGGAGTCCATCTGGACTTGGGTCGGAAGATCATTCATTCGACCTACCCAAAGCCCGTTGCCCCGCTCGTGTTCAGCGGCCCCCTCGGTCGTGCTCCACAGGGCGTCGTACGGTGCGTACGGCTCGAACGGACTGTGAGGATCGAACGCGTGGATCATTGCGAAGAAAGGGATGTCGCTGTGGTCGCCGGCCCATTCGAGGAAGCGGTCGACGTACGTGCGGGCAGTCTTGGACGCGCTGTGATCCAGGTCCCCGATCGACGTGCGCTCGTGCAACACGTCCACTCCCTGATGCAGATTGCTGTTCTTCCCAGAAAACTGGACAGAAGAAGTCTGCCACGTGGCGTAACCGGCCTCCCGGAGCGCTTCCGACATGGTCGTCACCGAAGACGGCAGGCGGTCGGGCATGTCTACGATTCCGTGCGTGCTCGGATAAAGCGACGTCAGGATCGATGGGATCGATACCTTCGTCCACGAAGCTTGTGAGATGTTGTCGGCGAAACGCACGCCCTCGTTCGCCAGCCTCGTCATGGTGGGAGACGTGTTTCGCTCGTAGCCATACGACTCCAGGTGATCGCGACGCATCGTGTCGATGATCCAGAGAATAATGGCTCTCGGACGTTTGCTTCCCCCGTCCAACAGAGCGGCTCGGTCCTCCGTCACATCGTTGTTGTCCGGCATGGCACCGCTGTTGCGGACCACCGGCGATCCCCAGTATCCGAGCATGCCGGGGTCGTCCGCATCCAGCCCGAGCGAGAGCGTCACACTCTGGCCCGCGTATTCGGACAACTCCAAGCGGGATGTAGACCAACGGTCCGGAGTCGTCACCGTGCGCTTCAAGATGGACGTCTCCGTCCCAGCCGCGGTCACGGTCACCGTAAAGGTGACTGGACCGTCCTCGATCGTCCCATACGCCAGGTCGAGCCACGGCCGTGCTGGAAGGTCCAGGTCGATTACGATGCGCTCCGGGGTCCGACTGACGATCGTCTCCCGGTAGATCTCGGCCAGCCCATGCCACCCGGGGCCGGAGGGAACCGTCGCGAGGTGCTCCCTGAGCGGAATGACGCGCACCGACTCGATCTCGAACTCGGCGCCCTCCACGTCACTCGGAGTGAGTAGAATGTTCCTTACTGTGCCCATCCGGATCGTGGCGCCGGCCTCGCGAAGGACGTACGTGACGAAGTCGTCTCCAGGAGTGAGCTCGGCCCTGAGTTGACGGCGCGGCTGATCGGCGAGCTGCTCGATTCTGGCCTCCACCCAGTCGTCGTCCCGATTCCGCGATCCATTGAGCTGGATTCCGATCTCCCCTCCACTCGACACGCGCATTCGGACCTCGATGGAGTACAGCTGATCGCTCTGGTCCACCCCGTCGGGGCGGACCCCGAGCAGGACTGGAAGGGCACCGGTCTTGCCGACGAGCATTCCGTCGCGAACCTCCAGCCCCTCGATGTCGTTGAGCGCAGCCCATCCGAACGTGTCTTCCCCCGCGTCTGCCGCATCACTCCCTTCTCCGTCTTCTCCGTCTTCTCCTCCGTCGTCTCCGCCCTCTTCCTCATCTCCCCCCTCTTCCTCTTCGGGAGCTGGGAGCGTCCCCTCCCCGTCGAAGCGCCACTCCGTACGCTCGGGATCAGCAACCGGAGGACTGCCTTGGACCATGCTGCTCTCGAAGTTGTCGACGAGCCGGATCCAGACGGTTTCGGGTTCACCTGCACAGGAGACGGCGAACACCAAGAGAGCCAGGGAGGGCAGCAGGACTTTGCGCATGGAGATCTCCAGAGTGCAACGCTTTCGGGAGGGATCTACTTCCCAGTTCGTCGGGAAACCAAAGTAGATGTTCGGCGCCCCGGACGCGACAGACAATGCTCGGAAGCGGGTATTCAGCCTGTTCTAAACGTCCCAGGTTGGATCGAGCGCCACGGGACTTGCCCCCCCCATCACTCTCGGGCACGTTACGGCCTTCTCATCCCGCTCGCTATATTGTTCGAATCATGTCCGAGCAAATTTCCGACCAAACGTCCGAGCGTGTTATTGAGGGTCTCCGGATCCACATCGACCGAGACCTATGCGTCTGCTTCGGGGACTGCATCGAGGCAGCGCCGGGGGTGTTCGAGTTCGACGAGGAGGACATAGCGGTGTTCGTGAATGAGGCGGGCACCATCACTCGGGAAGAATTGATCGCCGCATGCGCTTCTTGCCCCGTGGACGCACTGACGGCATTCGACCAAAAGGGGAAGCAACTCGCTCCGTAAGATGCGCAAGATCAGAACCTACAAGGACGTCACGCACGACACCGGCTCTGGGCTGCTCGAGCAGGTCGTGGACCAGCAACACCGCCTCGCCGACCGCCTCGCTCTGGTCCGGTCCGTGGTGGCCGTCGCCAGTGGCAAAGGCGGCGTGGGCAAGAGCGCCATCACCGCAAACCTCGCCGCCGCTCTCGCGGGGAGAGGGCTCGCCGTCGGGGCCGTCGACGCGGACCTCAACGGGCCGTCTTTAGCCCGCATGTTGGGCGTATCCGGTGCCCGCTTGGCCGATCGGGCCAGCGGAGTGGAGCCGGCCGAAAGCCCATCGGGAGTACGGGTCATGTCCATGGAGTTCCTCCAGCAGGAAGAGGACGCTCCCCTGCGCTGGCGAGAGCCCGAAATGGGGAGGTTCATTTGGCAGAGCACCCTCGAAACGGGGGTCCTCCGGGAGTTCCTGGGCGACGTGGAGTGGGGAGAGCTGGACGTACTCCTGGTCGATGTACCGCCAGGGACCGACAAGATTGCACGGCTCCTGGAGCTGGTCCCGGAGCTCGATCAGATGCTCATGGTAACGACCCCGTCGGAAACGTCTCGGTTCGTGGTGTCGAAATCCGTTCGTATGGCCCGTGAGGCCGCCGTCGGAACGGTCGCGCTGGTCGCGAACATGGTCGGCCATACGTGTCCAGAGTGCGGCCATGTGTCCGAACTCTTCATGGGTGACGGCGTCAAACGCCTCGAAGAGGAATCCGGCGTACCGGTCTGGGCTCAGATCCCCTTCGATCCGCGATTCGGCGCCGCCACGGACTCGGGCACGCCGCTCGTGATCACGGACCCCGACGCCCCCTCGTGCCACGCGATTCTCGCGTTGGCCGACCGGGTCGAAGAGCAGATCGGAATCCGTGGCAGGGACGCAGTCGAGGAGGTGGGCTCATGAAGTTCCTTTGCGTGGAATGCGACAAGGTCATGGACTTCGCCGAGCGCCAGATCCCCGGAGACGGGACGCTCGCCGCCGTGTTCACGTGCGGATCGTGCGACCGGGAGATCGCGATGCTCACCAACCCGATGGAGACGCAGCTCATCTCCAGCTTGGGCGTGAAGATCGGCGGACGCGAAGTCCCTGCCCAGCCCATGGAGCTGGCCCGCACCTCGCTCGAGGGCGGGCGCGACGATGCGTTCGTCTTGTCGGAGGACATTCCGCTCGCCTCGGGCGAGTCGGCGACTCCAGGCGAGGGCGCGAGTGCCGGCACGGCCACCGTCGGTCGCGTTGTGTGGACGCCGGAGGCCACCGGCCGGCTCGAGCGCGTCCCCAGCTTCGTCCGGGGTATGGTGAAGCGGATCTACACCGATTGGGCACGCGAGAAGGGCGTTTCGGAGATCACGCCCGAAAGCATGGACCGAGCCCGCACGGAGTTGGGCCTGGAAGGGATGTAGGCTTGTTCGCGGCCACGGAGCTTTCCTTCACCTATCCCTCGGGCCGTAAAGGTCTGGGAAAGGTCTCCCTCAAAGGAGCCCCCGGGGACCGGGTGGTCGTAATGGGCCCGAACGGATCCGGGAAGAGCACGCTGCTCCGCCTCGTATCTACCGAGCTCCCCTCCAGCCCAGGATCGCTCGAGCTTTTCGGCGAAGCGTGGGAATCCTCCAGGAGAGACTTTCGCAAGAGGAGAGACCTGCGAAAGAAGATCGGGATCGTGCAGGATACGCCGGTTCACGTGGAAGATCTCACGGGGATGGAGAACGGGCTCCTGTTCGCGGAGCTCTACGGGTTGCCCAGAGCCGAAGCTCTGGGCGCCTTTGCGGCCTTGTTCACGTCGCTCGGCTTGGACGAGGCGCTCGACGTCCCGACGAGGGAGTACTCGTACGGAATGAAGAAGAAGCTTCTCATCGCGGAGGCTTTGGTTCATAACCCCGACCTGCTCATAGTGGACGAGCCCGCACTCGGCTTGGATCCACCTTCACGGGCAGCCCTCCTTCGAATACTCGAGGAGCGCTCGGAGCAGGGCGTGTGCATCCTCGCCGCCACCAACGAACCCGCGCTGGCCCAGGAGCTGGCCACAGTGGTCGTCCTTCTCCACGAAGGAGAAGTCGTCGCACACGGCAGCCCAGCCGAGCTTTTGGCCAAGGTGGGCGGTGCCACGCGCATCGAAGTGCACGTCACCGGCTCTCTGCCGGCCGACCTCACGACCACGGGCCCCGCCTTTGAAGGGCTCCCGGCGGACGTCGTCTCCATTCGGCAACTGCCCGGGCGCATCATCGCCGAGAGCAGATCGGGCTCCGATGTCCTGCCGCAATTGGTCGGCGCCGTCCTCGATGCGGGGCTGAAGATCGAGCGGGTCGAGATACGTGAACCCGACCTCACGGACGTGTTTACGCTCTTCACCGGCCGGGCCTTGGGCACAGAGGCCTCCGACAGGCCCGTAGAGAATCCGTGACACTCCCCATCTGGAGAACGGAGTGGCTCACCGCCCTTCGACGCCGACGTCTCCTGGTGCTCAACACGCTGATCCCCTTGGTGTTTGTGGCGCCCATCGCCCTCAGTGCGGCCCCGGCGGTGCACTCCGCGGCCGCCTTCACCGTGCTCTTCGCGCTCTTCGGCACCTTCGGGTCGAGCATCCCGCTGATCCGCGACGGTGAATCCGGGCTCCTCCGGCGTTACGTGCTCACGGGAGTCCACCCCGGTGGTCTCCTACTCCAGCGCGTGTTCGCCAACGCGGCACTCGACCTGATGGAGTTGGCGCCGTCGGTGTTGGTCATCTTCGTAGCTCGGGGGAGCTCGGTCCCTCAAGTGGCCATGGTCCTACCGGCGATGGTGGTCGGGCTGGTCGCGGCGAACGCATTAGGGGCGCTCACCGCCGCCCTGGCCAAATCAGTCGCCGAAGGGGCACTCTTCTCGGCGGTGGCCGCCCTCCTTCTCCTGCATTGGGCGGGGACGTTTCGTACTCCTGTTCCCGGAACATGGCAAGCCACTCTGGAGACGTGGAATCCGTTCCGCCCGCTCCATGAGAGTTTGCTCGCGGCCGTGGGCGGCGGGCCCGATTTGGACCTGGCGCTACTCACGATTCCCGTCGGGATCACTCTCGCGGTGTTGCTCCTGATCGCTGCCGGCGGCCGCTATACCATAGGGCTCGGCGGTCGCTGAGATCCGGCTCTGCGGCCAGCCGTTGACAGCCCTGAGAAGGGTCGGGTATACTCACTTTCCACCACATGCACCATTTGGAACAAGCGCCGATTCAGTAAGGCACCGAGGACCGGGTCTTCATTGATCCGAACGCTTCGCCTCCGAGGTCGGGACCTCTGGTTTGGCGATAAACGATGGGTTATCGATGTGGGAGATTGGGACTCCGATCGTGCTTGGTACGGCGGTCGCTTGCTGTGGGTTACCGGTAGCCCTATCTGTGTATGGAAATTCTGACTAATGGCTGCGTGCCTCTAGACCGAATCAGATCGCACTACGCATGTCCTTCCGGCTTTGAAGACGGAGCCCGCCAGCAGCTTCGCGGGGGACGAGGGCCGTTCGTGCGATCGGTACGTGAGGGGTGCCAGATAATCCGGGCAAACGCCCAAGGCGCTTATGTACCGTGAACTTTTCGTACCCGTCGACAACTCCCAGCACTCCTATTGGGCCGTAGACCGCGCCATCGAGATCTGTAAGCACTCCGAGGGACGGATCACTGGTAACCACGTGTACGCGGCGCGGCTTCACGATGTGCGGTTTCGCCAGCTGGAGACGGGACTTCCCGCGCAGTTTCAATCCGCTAAAGAGATCAAGCGGCAGCGAAAAATTCACGACAAACTGATCGAGAAGGGCCTCCAGCTCATCTCGGACTCCTTTCTCGATCAGACCGCCAAAAGTTGTGACGCGGCCGGCGTACCGCTGACCCGCCAACTCCTCGAGGGCATCCACTACGAAGAGGTGGTTCGGGAAGCCAACCGAGGCCTCGGCCGCCTTCCCAGCTTGATCGGCTTCGACCCGAACATCGCGGACAAGTACGACGGCGGTGAGACTGTCCGTAGCGATGTCATCGTGGATGAGGACGGGCGGATCATCGCAGAGGATGAGGAGCAGGACGAGAAGCTCGCCGGGTCCAGTGGGCGCGAATACGACCTCCTCGTGATCGGTGCCCACGGAATCGGCAAACAGCCCTCCTCACAGCTGGGTGGAATGGTGTCGCGGGTCATCCGCCAGGTCGAGAAGGACACGTTGATCGTCAAGGACGATCGCGCACTCGCGGGTGGCGACTGGATCGTCTGCATCGACGGTTCCTCGTACGCATACAAGGCCATGAGGCAGACTCTGGAGATGGCCCGAGAGTTCGGGGCGAAGCTCCACGTATGCTCGGCCTTCGACGTGGAGTATCACCACGCCGTCTTCGGTAACATCAAGGACATTCTTTCCGTGCAGGCTTCGAAGGTCTTCAAGTTCGAGGAGCAGGAGGAACTCCATAACAACATCATCGACAAGGGTCTTCTGAAGCTGGCGCAGGCCAACCTCAAGCGGGCGCAGGTGATGGCTGAGGACTTCCCCGACGTCGAGGTCGAGACTCAGATCCTCGTCGGCAAGCCGTTCCAGTGCATCCTTCAGTGGGTCGAGGAAATCAACCCGAGCCTTCTGATCTTCGCCCGCCACGGGGGGCACCGGATCGAGGGTACCGACATGGGCTCCCAGGCGGAGAACTTGTGTCGGCTCGTGCAGACAAACATCCTGCTCATCGGCATTACCGATGTGCGCCCGGATGACATTCCCTGGATCGAAGAGGACGGCGAGACCGGCCTCGAGTGGGCGCCCGAGGCCGAAGTCCGGATCCTCCGGGTACCGCCGTTCGCACTGGGGATCGCCCGCAAGGCCGTGGAAGAGTACACGCTCGACAACTACGGCCCAGGAGCCAACGGCGTGTACCGGGAAGACGAAATCGTACAGGCCGCTTCGAACGGCGCCTCGGCCAACGAATCCTCGTCTAACGGCGTCTCGGCCGACGGCGAAGGGGCGACCCTCACCGGAACCGAGTCCGCCACCGATAGCGCGAGTCCGGGCACCTCGGTACCCCCGCTCGATGCCCGAGGACTCCCGATGGTCACGAGCGCTCGCCTCGACGAAGCCATCACCAAGCTGCTTCCAACCCACATGCAGTTGATCATGGGGATCGGAACGGCCGAAGAGCTCGTCCTCGCCGAGGTGAAGGCCGAGGAGGCGATGAAGCGGACGCTGGTCAGCGGTGTGGATGCCGACCCTGAGCCGGACGTACCCATGATCACGGCCACCTGCCCGCACAGCGGTCATCCGCTCACGCGTGAGCGGACGGCGGCCGACCCGGTCCAATGGACCCAGGAGGCCTTCGAGCGACTGAAGCTGGTGCCGCTGATCGCGAGGCCGCTGGCCCGCAACACGGTGGAGCGATTCGCCCGTGAGAACGATTTCTGGAGAGTCACCACACCGGTCATGGATGAGAACAAGCAGGCCATGATCGAGGCCGACGAGTTCGACATGGACACCATGTTGGTCATGTTCCGCGAGCTCCAGACCAAGCAGATCAAGGCGGCAGCAGAGGGCGTCGACGGTTTGACTCCCGAGATGCGCAAGTTCATCGAGGAGGCCAAGGCCAGCGGTGTGACGCGCTGCCCGATTCGGGACGTGGCCGAAGCCGCCGAGAACTGCCCGGTGGACATCAAGACCGTCTCACCCGAGGACGCGAAGGCCGCGATCGAGCAGTTCATGAACAAGGAACCCAGCGAAGCGTGAGCAGAGCAGTCGACTTCAGGTCCTCTTCTTCGGCAACTCTGGCACCTCCCGCTCCGGAGGGACTCGAGACGGTCGCGCCGAGCGGCAGGCGTGGTCCGTACACTCCGCATATCGTTGCGTGGAACCTCACGAAGCGATGCAATCTGGCGTGCGCGCACTGTTATATCTCGGCGGGTTCCTGGCATACAGCCGACGATGAGCTCTCGACACAGGAGTGCCTCCGCATCCTGGATGAAGTTCTCGACGTAAACCCCAACCCCATGCTGATCCTCACGGGGGGAGAGCCCCTCCTGCGAGATGACCTGGAGACCCTTGCGGAGCGAGCCTCGTCGAGGGGCGCCACGGTTGTGGTCGGAACGAACGGGACGCGCCTGACCGACGAACGTATCCATTCTCTACTGGAAGCCGGAGTTAAAGGTGTCGCGGTGAGTATCGACTCGCTGCGTCCCGAGTACCATGATCGATTCCGGCACGGTGGGGGTGCACTCAAGGACACGATGGCTGCGGTCGAGCGGTGCTCCGTTCGAGGGCTGGATTTTGTTATTCAGACGACCGTCACGACCGGCAATCGGCACGAAATAGCGGACTTGGCTCGCTGGTCGGCCGAGGCCGGAGCCGTTTCCTTCAACGTCTATTTCGTGGTCCCGACCGGGCGCGCAGAACACATGCAGGGTATGAGTCCTGAAGAGAACGACGAGGTCCTACGGGAGCTCGTCGAGCTGGAGGGGACCTATCGCGGCCGCATGATGGTCCGCTCGAAGTGCCAGCCTCAACTCATGCGGCACGTCGTCCAGGGCGATCCGGAGTCTCCGCTGCTGAACTATGAGACTCGTTGCCCATGCGGAGTCCACTACGTGCGCATCACGCCCGAGGGCAAGGTCACTCCGTGTCCTTATATGCCTGTGGTCGCGGGAGACCTGTCGACGCAGAGTTTTCAGGAAATCTGGGAGTCGTCGCCCGTCTTCACCCAACTCAGGTCAGGCGAGCTTGGGGGAAAGTGTGGCCGGTGCGAGTATCGCGAAGTGTGCGGAGGATGCCGCGCCCGCGCCTATGCCGACAGCGGCGATTTTATGGGTCCGGATGATTCCTGCGCCTACGATCCATCCGGAGAGATACCGCTGATCGCTGCCCGGCGCCCAGTCTCGTACGGCCAGTCGGCCTCCAGCGAGTCTGCTACTTCGGTGCCTCTCGAATGGACCCCGGAGGCCCTCGCCCGTATCGACGGCATACCGAGCTTCGTTCGGGGAGTGGTGACGGCGAGGGTCGAGAAGTTCGCCCATGACCGAGGCTACACGTGCGTGGATGTGGAAGTCATGGAGGAGGTTCGCCGCAAGCTCCCCGTGGATTTCTCCAAGAAACTTCCGTTCTTCTTGGGACGAGGGGGAAGGGCATGAGACTGAGCTTGAAGCTCGTGGGGGTGATGAGTCTCTCCGCGCTGGCCCTTCACCTATTCCCCGAGGTGGCCGGGGCGCAGGAGATCGCCGGCCGAATCTACGGAGATTTCCCCTTTATCGGGGGGCGTGTGGCGGTCTGGGGGGCGGCGCAGATCCACCTTCTCTTCGCGGCTTTCGTCCTCGGCGTGCCGATGTTCGCAGTCGTCGCCGAAGCCGTTGGCATGTTCGGGGGAGACCAGAAGTACGATAAGCTCGCGAAGGAGTTCACCCGGTTGTTGCTCGTTGCGTACTCCGCCACGGCGATCTGGGGAGCGATCCTCTCCTTCCTCCTCATCACCATCTTCCCGAACCTCTGGGTCTACCTTGCGGAGATCTTCGAGGTCTCCATGTGGATCTACGTAGGACTCTTCTTCTTCGAGTCCTTCACCCTCTACTTGTACTACTACGGCTGGGATCGCTGGAGTCAGGGGCGGGCCAAGCTGGGCCACTTGGGGCTGGGGCTCTTGCTGAACGTCTTTGGCACGGCGGTGATGCTCATCGCCAACTCGTGGCTGACGTACATGATGAGCCCACCCGCTGAGGTGACTTCCGACACGCCGGCAAGCATGATCGACGCGTGGGGCGCCTTCGCGAACGCAACCTGGATGCCCATCAACATCCACCGGGCGATCGCCAACCTCGTGTTCGGTGGAGCGATCGTGGGCGCCTATGCCGCCTACCGCTTCCTGATGGCCAAGACGGACGAGGAGCGCGCCCACTACGACTGGATGGGCTACATCGGAAACCTGGTCGCGATCGGCTGGCTCATCGTCCTGCCCTTCGCGGGCTACTACCTCGGCCGAGAGCTCTACGAGTACAGCCCGCAGATGGGCAACACCCTGATGGGCGGCTTCATGAGCTGGCTCTGGATCATCCAGGCCTACTTGATCGGTGTGCTCTTCCTGGCCGGCAACTACTACTTGTGGGTGGGTATGGGACGGATTCCGGGGGCCGAGCGCTTCGCCCCCTACACCAAGTACATGTTGGTCGTGCTCGTGATAGGCGTGATCGTGTGGGCGACGCCGCACACGATGATCGCCAACCGGGAAGAGGTCGACGCCATGGGCGGGGTGTACCACCCGTTCCTGGGTGTCCTCGGGGTCATGAGCGCCAAGAACACGGCAGTGAACATCATGATCTTGACCACGTTCCTGTCGTTCCTGATCTACGGGCGCGCGAACAAGGAGTGGACGGTTCCATGGGCCAAGACGGGGACGTGGGTGCAGGCGGCTCTGTTCGTGGTCGCCGCGGCCATCGTGATGTTCTACGGCATATACGGCTATTTCGTCAGTGCGATCGAGCGCGTCGATTTCTCGGTCTATCAAGTGGTGGCAGTGCTCGGTGCCATCTTCGGCGTGGGCATAATCCATCTGTTCATGTTGCGGGGCGCGAAGTCGCGCGGTGCGATCCGTTGGGGCCAGATGCCCCCCCGTTCCCAGTACGCACTATTCATCCTAGCCGTGACCTTCACATGGCTGATGGGTCTCATGGGCTTCGCCCGGAGTGGCATCCGCCAGCACTGGCACGTGTGGGAAGTCATACAGGATACGAGTGAGTGGGCGGCGACACCGGCCCTCGGGTTTGCAGCCATCGTGATCTCCGCCTGCGTGCTGATCTTCTTCGTGCTCGTGGCGTTCATCTTCTGGCTCGGTGGGTTGGCCGAAAAGCCGATCGTATCGAACGTGGGCACGGGCGCCTCCGACTGATGTCGAATTCGACGGTGGGCCTTCTGGCCTCGTTCGAATACGTAGACTCGGCCGTGAACGCCATCGGCGAGTTACGGGCGGCCGGCCTCAAGAAGATCACGGCTTACATGCCGTATCCCGACCACCACATCGAAGAAGCGCTTGGCTACGATCAGAGCCCTGTCAGGGTGTGGGCGTTGGCGGGTGGACTCCTGGGCGCCGCCGGCGGGTTCGCCCTGGCGTCTTTTACCTCGATGGATTGGCCCTTGGTCACGGGGGGCAAGCCGATCCTCTCGATGCCGGCATACGTGATCATCTCGTTCGAGATGATGGTGTTGTTCGGTGCGTTGGCTACCGTGATCGGGTTCTTCGTCAATAGCCGCCTTCCCTATGTCAAACCGATGGTGGTGTACGATCCCGAGTTCAGCGCGGGTAAGTTCGGGGTTTATGTGACGGTGGCCGTGGATCATCTCGACCGAGCCAGAGGCATCCTGAGGGGCCAGGACCCTGCTGAAATCCGGGAAGATCCTGTGGGAGTGACCCATGCGCCGTCCGGAGTCGACCCGGGATCTGAAATCCCGGAGCTGGTGGGTGTGGCCCACGCGTCGGTGGGGGTGGCCCATGCCTCGTCGGCGTCCGACTCGAAAAAACGCGAGTCTCGCAGGATACTGGTCGAGAACCTCAAGATCTTCGGGGTCGTGATCGGCACGATTGGCACGTTCACGTTCATCGCCAATGCCATTCCGCAGCTACAGTCGGAGGTACCCGTGGCCGTCGGGGAGAACGTGAGCACGGCTGAGCTTGTCGTGCTTGGGGAGGCCCTCTTCAGTGGTGGCAGCTGTGTAGACTGTCACGGGCTTGGCGAGAGGGCGCCGAACCTTCTCACCGACCACGAGGGCGCCGGTACGATCGGCGTCCGGTGCGCGGATCGGGTGCCCGGCCAGGACTGCAAGGCATACCTCTACAGCTCGTTGGTGGACCCCGCTGCCTTTATGGTCCCCGGCTTCGCACCGATCATGACCGACCAGCGTAGCGGTCTCTCGAACGCGCAGATCTGGGCACTCGTGGCCTACTTGGAGTCGGTGGGCGGTGAGGCGACCGTGACGGGCGCAGACATCGCGGAGACCGGCGGTGGTTCGAGCGCGACAGCTGGTGCTCCGGCGGCGACCGCGGCCGGGCCTGCCACCGCCTCCATGGATCCCCTCGAGATCATGCGCGGCAATCTCTGCCTCGGCTGCCACGTGTTCAACGGGGAGGGGGCTCCGTTGGGTCCCTCGTTCGACGGAATCGGCGCACGCATAGATGCCGACTATATCCGAGAGTCGATCCTGGATCCGGCCGCCGGCGCATCACCAGGCTTCGAGACGAGTGTAGGGTTGATGCCTCCGATTTTCGGTGACCAGCTCACCGCAGGTCAGTTGGAAGTCGTTGTACAGTTCCTGGCAAGCCAACGCTGAGGGGGAGGCGAGAATAGCGATGGGCAAGTACTTGAAGCATCCCTTGGGCCAGGCTGTCCTGGTCTTCGTGGTTGCTTACTTCTTGTTGGATTTCGGAATCGAGTACATCCCGCCTCTGCTCGGATGGGCGAGCGCTCCCATTCCGAATTCGGTGCTGCTTCAGTATCTCATCACCGTGGGCGTGGGGATCCTCCTCTGGGTCAGCGACAACGACGCCCGCTGGGCTGAGTTCAAGGCTCCCATGCATCGCGTGATGGTGGACCCGGGCCAGAAGACGCTGCGGAACTCGCTCATGGTGCTGGTGCCGGTCCTCGTGGCGTTCGCGACGTTCAATTCAGTAAGACCTTCCGTCTCAGCGCCGACCACCCTGCGCGCGATTCACCCGTCGGCTCCGGGCCAGTTCGTTTTCCAGGGGGCTACCCTGCAGCTCGCCGGTCTGGAAAACCCCTTGCGCTCGCAGGGCTCCATGGAGGAGCACTACGAAGAAGGGAAGCGCGTCTACTATGAAAACTGTGTTGGCTGTCATGGTGACGGACTCGACGGCCAGGGGCATTACGCGCATGGATTCAATCCGGCACCCCTGAGCTTCCAGGACGACAACACCATCGCGACGCTCGTCGAAGCCGTCGTTTTCTGGCGGATCGCGAAGGGGGGGCCCGGGCTCCCCAATGAGGGGGCTCCGTGGAACTCCGCCATGCCGGCGTGGGAGGACTTTCTCACGCAAGACGAGATCTGGTCCGTGATCATCTTCTTGTATGAGCAGACCGGTAATGAGCCCCGCACGTTTGAAGAGGAAGCCGGGGGAGGGGAGGCCGAATGATGGCGGCGAGGCCGATGGCCCTGGCCGTCTTGTTCGCTGCAGCGGCTCTAGCTGCGGGCGACCTGAGCGCACAGGACGGCGACGATCTCGGCGAGGTCACCTACGTCCGTTGGTGCGCAGGCTGCCACGGTGTGGACGGGACCGGCAACGGTCCTGGCGCGGAGTACATGCTTCCGCGACCCCGGGACTTCACTTTGGCGCTGTACCAGATTCGTACCACGGCCAATGGCGCTCTTCCGACGGATGATGACATTCTCGCCATCATCGACCGGGGGATGCCGGGCACGACGATGCCGGGATGGGAAAACCTTCTTTCGGACGACGAGAAGGAGGCGCTGGTAGAGTATCTCAAGTCGTTCTCCCGGTTCTTCACTCCCGATGAGGTCCCGCAGCCGCTCGATTTCGGTGGCGCCACCCGGGTCAACGCCGACGTGCTCGCTGAAGGTGAGGCCCAGTACCAAGCGCTCGAGTGCTGGAGGTGTCACGGCAATGAGGGCCGTGGCGACGGAGAGTCCTCACCGACACTGACCGATGACGTCTTGGATTTTCCCATCCGCGCGGCCGACCTGACCGAGAACTGGCTGTTCAACGGTGGCGGAGAGGTCGAGGACATCCACCGTCGGATGCTGACAGGTCTGGACGGCACGCCCATGCCGACCCAAGCCGACCTCATCACGGCGGGCATCATCGACGAAGACCAGCTCTGGGCTCTTGCACACTACGTTCGCAGTCTTTCTCCAGACGACCCGCCGGGAATCACCGAGGTGGTCCGGGGTGTCCTCTTCGAGGACGCTCCGCTTCCCTCGTCCGTCAACGACGAGGCCTGGCTTGATGTCGAGCGCGCGTACCTCCCCCTGGTCGGACAGATCATAGTGAGTCCGCGATGGTTCGACCCCCGGGTGGACGGCGTCTGGGTGCAGGCCGCGCACGACGGAGAATCCGTGGCCGTTCGTGTTAGCTGGAGCGACCCGAACAACAGCCCCGATCCCGAGTGGGCCGACTGGAAGTCCTCGATAATTTCGCTCATGCAGCCGAAGGAGGGAGACCCCCAGGACGAGGGGCCGACGCCGGATCAACTCATGGTCCAGTTCCCGATGCAGATGCCTGAGGGTATGGAGATGCCGTTTTTCCTGAGGGGAGACGACAGCCGTTCTGTGTATCTGTGGCAGTGGCAGAGCGACCGTGATGGCGCCCTGGAGGGAGAGGCCCGCGGGTTCGGGACCGAAGCCTTCCAATCGGAGGGGGAAAACCTTACCGTAGACGCCTCTCATGCCGATGGGGAATGGCAGGTCATGTTCACGAGGCGGCTCGTCACGGATGACGAAGCCGACCTCGATTTCGTGACGGGTGAGGCCATTCCGATGGCCTTGTTCGCCTGGGATGGAGACAACGGGGAATCCGGCACCAGGGGTGCGGTCAGTTCTTGGTACTTCTTGTTCCTCGAGGAGGCCACTCCCACCACGGTGTATGTGTACCCCGCTTTGGCTATGCTGCTTACGTTCCTGCTGGGAATCTTGGTCGTACGCAGCGCCCAAAAGAGGGAGCGAGAGGGCGGTGAAGTAGTAAGCGAGACAGCGATTTAGCTGAACCATTTTATCATATTGGAGGCATAATGTCGGATCGATTCGAGTTGCGCGGGCTAGTCTGGCCCACACTCATGCTGCTGGTCATGGCCGGCTGCGGAGGCGGAGACGGTGGTGGTGGTGGTGACGCCGGTGGTGGTGCAGCCATGGAGGACCCGGTCGACGCGGCCACGGCGGGCAACATCGCGGGCTCCATCGTTTTCGAGGGAGACGCGCCCAGCATGGCCGTCATCGACATGAGCCAGGAGTCCGTGTGTGCGGACAAGCACTCGTCCACACCGATGATCCAGGAAGTGGTCGTCAACAGCAACGGTACCCTGGCCAACGTGTTCGTCTACGTGAAGGAGGGCCTGGAGAGCCTCCAGTTCCCGACGCCCGGACCGGTACTGCTCGACCAAAACGGATGTGTCTACCTTCCGCACGTCTTGGGCGTGATGGTGGGCCAAGATATTACGATCAGGAACAGCGACGGACTGTTGCACAACATCAACGCGTCGCCCACCGTCAATCGCGGATTCAACAGCAGCCAGCCGGTCTCTATGGAGAGCACGCGCAGCTTCGGGAGCGCCGAGATCATGGTGCCTCTACGCTGCGACGTACATGGTTGGATGACCGCCTACGTCGGCGTTGTCGATCATCCGAAGCACTCCGTGTCGAACGGTAGCGGCGCCTTCAGCCTGTCCACGCTGCCTCCGGGCGAGTACGTGATCGAGGCGTGGCACGAGCGTTACGGAACGCAGACCCAGAACGTGACGGTGACCACGGGTGAGACCACCGAAGTCACGTTCACGTTCAGCGCATCGTAAGTGGTTACAGCGCCCACCGGTCCCTCCTTGAACGGACCGGTGGGCGCCTCTCCATTACAACTGTAGAGCTCACACTCCAGCTCGGGAGACGAGTGGGATGAATTTTTTCTGGCGGATGGGGATGTTGCTGGCCGGCATGCTTACCGTGGTCATCGTGTTGTGGGTCATAACCGGCCCCTCGTGGACGGACCTTTCCTGGGTGATGCCGGACAACACGGTGTCGACGTTCGGGCCCACCTTGGACAACCTGTGGCTCATAATCCTTTGGGTGACGGGTATCATATTCGTCGTCACGGAGATCACCTTGTTGGTCTTCATGGTGAAGTACCGCCACAAGGAGGGACGTAAGGCGGAGTACATCCACGGCAGCAATAATGCCGAGATCGTCTGGACGACGGTCACCTTCGTCATCGTCATGGCTTTGGCCTTCTACTCCAAGGGCCTCTGGGACGAGATCCGTGATCCCAATCTCATCCCGGCCGACGCATATCAGATCCAGATGTTGGCCAGTCAGTTCGAGTGGAACGCCACCTATGCGGGCGCCGACGGACTGTTCGACACTGCGGATGACTTCATTTCCCGAAACGTACTGCACATTCCGGTCGATCGACCCGTTGTAGTCCAGCTGATGGCCCAGGATGTGATTCATTCGTTCTTCCTTCCCGAATTCCGGGTGAAGCAGGACGCGGTGCCCGGCATGATCACACCGGTCTGGTTCGAGGCGACACGGATCGGTGAGTTTACCCTGGCCTGTGCCGAGCTCTGCGGGCTCGGGCACTATACAATGAGCGGGACGGTCATCGTCCACTCACAAGCTGATTTTCAAGACTGGCTCGCGCAGCAGCAAGCCGCGGCGGAGGACGACTGATGAGCACGACCACTGCGACGGAAACACACGCCGGAACCGCTGAACATCACGAGCTCAGCTTCGTCCGCAAATACATCTTCTCGACCGATCACAAGATGATCGCCAAACAGTTCCTCTTCGCCGGGCTGATGTTCCTGGCGCTGGGAGGATTGCTCGCGGTCATGATTCGCTGGCAACTCGGTTTCCCGGGACGACCCCTGCCCGTTTTCATACAGTGGATCTTTCCGGACACCATGGCCCCCGGCGGCATCATTCTACCCGAGTTCTACAATTCCCTGGTCACGATGCACGCCACGTTCATGGTGTTCTTCGCGCTCATGCCGCTCATGGCGGGGGTCTTCGGTAATCTCCTGATCCCGCTCCAGATCGGGGCGGAGGACATGGCTTTCCCACGCATCAACATGGCGTCCTTCTGGATCATGCCCGTCGCGGGATTCATCATGCTGGCGAGCTTCTTCGTGGAGGGAGGCGCCGCGGGAGCCGGTTGGACCTCCTATGCGCCGCTGAGCACATCGGGCGAGTGGACGGGCGTCTACATGGGCCAGATACTCTGGCTGATCTCTCTGATCGTCCTGGGATTCTCCTCGATCCTGGGCGCTTTGAACTACGTCACGACCGTGATGAACATGCGGGCACCGGGGATGACGTGGTTCCGGATCCCGCTGGCCACCTGGTCGATATTCGTCACCGCGTGGCTGCTTCTGTTGGCGATCCCGATTCTTACGGGCGGCCTGATCCTGCTCCTCGCCGATCAGACCCTCGGAACGGCCTTCTTCCGCCCGGAGGGCAGCGGCGAGCCCCTCCTCTGGCAGCACATTTTCTGGTTCTTCGGTCACCCCGAGGTGTACATCCTGATCCTTCCCGCGATGGGGTTCGTGTCCGAAGTGATCGCAAACCGCTCCCGGAAGCCGATCTTCGGCTACCACTCCATGGTGATCGCCATGGTGAGTATCGGTTTCTTGGGATGGGTCGTCTGGGGCCACCACATGTTCCAGAGCGGCATGAATCCACTCCTAGGCATGACCTTCGTGGTGACCACGGTCGTGATCGCGGTTCCCTCGGCGATCAAGACCTTCAACTGGATGGGAACGCTCTGGCGTGGGAACATCCACTTCGACACGCCGCTCCTGCACGCGGTCGCGTTCGTGGCGCTCTTCATCATCGGAGGGCTCTCGGGGATCTTCATGGCCTCGGCTCCCGTCGACATCTACATCCACGACACCTACTTCATCGTGGCGCATCTCCACTACGTTCTCGTGGGTGGAAGCCTCTTCGGAATTTTCGCGGGGATCACGTACTGGTATCCGAAGATGTTCGGCCGGATGATGAACGAGGGACTCGGCAAGGTGCACTTTACGCTCTCGTTCCTCTTCTACAACATGGCGTTTTTCCCGATGCACAATCTGGGTGTGCAAGGCATGATGCGCCGCATCTACGATCCCAACCAGTACGAGTACCTGCAGGGGCTACAGCCTCTGAGTACGTTCATCTCGATAAGCATATTCCTCTTCGCGACAACGCAGATCCTCTTCGCGTTCAACTTCCTGTGGAGCCTGCGTGCGGGTAAGGTGGCCGGCAATAACCCCTGGAAATCCTGCACGCTGTTGTGGACCACTCCCTCTCCCCCACCCCACGGTAACTTCCCGGAGATGCCCATCGTGTACCGGGGCCCATACGAGTACAGCCATCCTGATCGGGAGGAGGACTACTGGCCTCAGGACGAGCCGCCCGAGACCAGCGAGGCGGGCGGACAGCTCGCTGCTGCCCCAAGCCCCGAACCCGTTCCTGGAGACTGACGCATGAGTCAGGGAGCAGTCGCGACCATGGACCGTAAGCCCATGCCAGGGATGATGGTCTACAACAAGAAGTTGGGCATGTGGGTCTTCCTGCTCAGCGAGGTGATGTTCTTCACGTCGTTGATCGGGACCTATGTGATCCTGCGCTTCGCCCACCCGGATCATTGGGCTGACGTGGGCTTGGTTCTCAACGTTCAGTTGACCGCGTTGAACACGTTTTTCCTGATCTGTTCGTCAGTCACGATGGTCAAAGCGTTCGCGGCCATACAGGAAGGGAACCAGAAGGGCCTCCAGATGTGGCTGCTCGCCACGATCTTGATCGGAGCGAGCTTCGTGGGCATCCAAGTCTATGAATACATGGCGCTGACGGGTGAGGGCTTCGTTCCAATGCTCGACTCCTACCATGCCGTGGGACGCGGAAATCCCCACGAGGGTCCTTCCCTGGGCGGACCGCTCTACGGAGCCACCTTCTATGCCATGACCGGGTTTCACGGGGCCCACGTTTCGATCGGGGTTCTGTGCTTGATTTTCGTTTACGTCCAGTCGCTCCGGGGCGTTTACACGGCAGACAACCACGAGGGCGTGGAGGTGATCGGTCTCTACTGGCACTTCGTCGATCTCGTTTGGATCCTCCTGTTCACCATCGTCTACCTTATTTGAAGGCGGGACCAATCATGGAAGAGCAAGAACACGCGCACCCACGCTACATCCTGATCTGGGTCATCCTGCTCGTGCTCACGCTGGCCGAGCTGGGATACGCCTTCCTGGACCTGCCGAAGGTCGTACTGGCGGTGGGGCTGGTCTTCATGGCGGTTTGGAAGGCGGTCATGGTCGCGATGTACTACATGCATCTGCGGTATGAGCCGGCCCGACTGTGGATCCTGGCGATTTCTCCGCTTCCCTTGGCGGTCATCCTCGTACTGGCCGTCATGAGCGAGTTCAGGTAACCACTACTGCGTCGCGGAAGCCCGGACGGGAACGGAACCCCTTGGTTTCGGTCCGGGCTTCTGCTTGTTACCCTAGCTAGTGCTGTCACGGTGGCCGAGCGCTGCCATCCCATCGCTTTCGTCTGAGATACACAGCCGTGGATAATGAAGGTCTGAGGCTCGGGATGTTCCTGGGCGGGCTACTCATGGCGGCCGTCCCCGTAACGTTCGGCATCGCGGCAATGATTTTCCTCTTCAAGAAGTATCGCGAGGAGCGCTAGCTAGCCGACCGGAAGACCGAGCAAGGGGGTGCACCATGAGCACACGGTTTGGAGGGCATGTTTCCCGCGGTGTTATCGCCGGGGTGATCGGTGCCACTGCGCTCGCTTTCTGGTTCTTGGTGGTCGACGGCTCCCAGGGTAGCCCCTTCCGTACGCCGGGATTCCTCGGTGGTGCCCTCCTCGGCACCGACGCCCTCGAGCCGGGGGTCGGTGCGATCATTCTGTACTCGTTCCTTCACTACACCGCCTTTATCGCCGTCGGGGTCGGCGTATCTTGGCTCCTCTCCAAGATGCACGCGACACCGAACATCTTTTCGGGGCTCGCGCTCGGCTTCGGGCTCTTCGATGTGGTCTTTTACACAAGCGTCACGGTGACGGGGGTCGACGTCATCGGCGAGTTCGGTTGGCCCCCCGTACTGATGGGCAATCTGATCGCCGGGGTGTCTCTCATGAGCTTTCTCCAGTTCACGGGTGAACGGCCCCCGATATCGTGGTGGGCCACCCTTGGCCAGAACCGGGTGTTCAAGGAAGGTCTGGTCGCGGGGCTCGTCGGGGCGTGGACCATCGCGTTGTGGTTCTTCATGGTCGACATGGGACGAGGGCAGCCCTTCTTCACACCGGGCGCGCTCGGCTCGGCGCTCTTCCTCGGCTCGACGGATCCGGCTTCCGTAAGCATCTCGATCGCGACGGTTGCCGGCTACAGCATCTTCCACATCGGCACCTTCTTGGCCCTGGGTTTTGTGGCCGCCGCCATCGCCGGATACGCTGAGGATACGCCTCCGCTCATCCTCGCCGCGGTGATGCTCTTTCTGGCCTTCGAGGCATTCTTCATGGGCCTCATGGCACTTTCTGCCGAGTTTCTACTCAGCGCCTTGGCCTGGTGGGCGATCGTGGTCGGTAACGTTCTAGCCACCTTGGCCATGGGATCCTATCTGTGGATCAAGCACCCGAAGCTACGGGAGGCATTAGCGGCTTTTCCGATGGACAAGACGTCCTGACCTTTTTTTCGATCTACTGAGGATGTGATGACGAAGCTGACTGCGATCCTCCTTTCTGCCGTGATCCTCACGTGTCCGGCTGTTGTGACCGTCTCTGCCCAGGTAGCGCAGGACACTACCCAGGCAGAGCAGGACAAATGGGACATCGAACAGTCCCTGGGGCCCACCATCCCACTCTCTTTCGAGACCGACGAAGGGACCTGGATGAACGTGGACCTCGACCCGGACGGTGCGACCTTGGTGTTCGACTTGTTGGGTGATCTCTATACGATGCCCATCGCCGGGGGAACGGCCACCCGCATCTCATCCGGGCAGTCCTTCGACATGCAGCCTCGGTTCAGCCCCGACGGGTCAGCCATCACCTTCATCTCCGACAGGGACGGGGCCTTCAACATCTGGCTGATGGACCCGGACGGATCGAACCTTCGGCAGGTCTCGGAGGAATCCAACCGGGAGGTGAACAGTCCCTCCTGGTCCCCCGACGGCCAGTACATCTTCGTTCGAAAGCACTTTGTGGACGAGCGTTCGCTCGGAGCGGGTGAAGTGTGGATGTACCACGTGACGGGCGGCTCAGGGCTGCAGGTGACCGAGCGAGACGGGTGGCAGAAAGACCAGGGCGAGCCCGCCATCTCCCCGGATGGACGGTATCTCTATTACAGCCGGAACGTGTGGCCGGGGGAGACATTCGAGTACGACAAGAACGTGTACGAGACCATCTACGCGATTCTCCGGCGAGATCTTTCCACCGGAGAGGAGCGGACGATCGTCCGGAGACCCGGTGGATCGATCACTCCGCGGCCCTCACCGGACGGGACGAAGCTCGCCTTCATACGGCGTGTTCGAGAGAACACGGTGCTCTTCCTGCACGACCTTTCCACCGGAGAGGATTGGCCGATCTTCGAGGGGTTGGACCGCGACATGCAGGAAGCCTGGGCCATCCACGGCGTCTACACACAATACGACTGGACACCCGACGGCAGCGGGATCGTGATTTGGGGCCAAGGTAAGATCTGGCTCGTGGACGTGGCCACGGCTACGGCGGAAATCATCCCCTTTACCGCGCAGGTGGATCAGACGATTCACGAGGCGTTGCGCTTCAAGCAACACGTGGGAGCGTCGCGATTCGACGTGAAGATGCTGCGCGACGTCACCACGTCGGGCCGGGGCCGCTTCGTGGCTTACACGGCGTTGGGTAGGCTCTATCTGAAGGAACTTCCCTTCGAATCGCCCCGGCGGCTCACGCGAGACGACCGCATCGAGTTCGCCCCCGCCTTCTCGCCGGACGGACAGTGGATCGTTTACGCGACATGGACCGACTCTGCAAGAGGCCGGATCCGAGTGATCCGGGCCGACGGCAGTGGCGCCCGTGATCTGGTCACGACGCCGGGACACTACTCGGCTCCTTCTTATTCACCCGACGGGCAGTGGGTGACTTATCGATCGACAGGCGGCGACATCGTCCGGGGTCCGACCCACGGAGAGAACCCCGGAATCTTCATCGTCCCCGTGGACGGGTCCGAAGAGCCCAGGAGAGTCCGCACGACCGGCTCGGACCCGATGTTCGATCCCACGGGCACACGGATCTTCGTAAACGATTTCGCCGACGGAAACCGGCGCCTCGTGAGCGTCGACCTCGATGGGACGGACGAAATCGTTCACTTCGAATCAGAAAACGCCACCGAAATCGTCCCTTCTCCCGACGGCCGATGGGTCGCCTTCACGGAACGCTACCGTGCCTACATCGCCGCTTTCCCCCGGTCCGGAAGAACGGTCACGCTGGGTCCTGACGTGGATGGCTTCCCGGTAGAACGCGTCTCCGAGAACGCCGGTCTGTACCTCCACTGGTCGGGCGACAGCCAGTCGCTCCTCTGGACCTTGGGGCCCGAATATTTCACTCGGGACCTCACCGAAACGTTCACGTTCAGACCCGGTGCGCCGGCCGAAGCCGCTGAGCCCGAAGCGAGGGGGATCTCGATCGGATTTACTCAGAACAGCGACGTACCGACCGGCACGGTCGCCTTCGTGGGAGCCCGCATACTCACACTCGCCGCGGAGTCGGGCGAAGACGGCGGCTTGATCGAGGACGGCACGATCGTGGTGACCGCGAACACGATCACCGATATCGGGCCCCGGAACCGGGTCACCGTCCCCCCGGATGCTTACCGGGTGGACGCGGCGGGCAAGACCATCATTCCCGGGTTCATCGACGTACACGCACACGTGAGCGGGGAGGGAGCCGGGATCGTGGGGGAGGCCAGTTGGCCGCTCATGGCCAACCTCGCTTTCGGTGTGACCACCTCCCACGATCCGTCGAACAACACCACGATGGTGTTCACGAACTCGGAGATGATCAAGGCCGGCTTGAAGCTCGGGCCGAGACTCTTCTCCACGGGCACGATTCTGTACGGGGCTGAATCGACGAGTAAGGCCATCGTCGACGACTACGACGACGCCGAACGTCACCTGGCCCGGATGAAGGCCGTGGGCGCCTTCAGCGTAAAGAGCTACAACCAGCGCCGGCGCGACGCTCGCCAGATGATCATCCAGGCGGGCCGGAATCTGGAGATGATGGTCGTGCCGGAGGGAGGATCCCTCATCTACTACAACATGACCATGGTACTCGACGGTCATACGGGAGTGGAGCACGCGCTCCCCGTTCCGGTCGTGTACAACGACTTGGCTCAACTCTTCGGGCAGAGCTCGACGGGCTACACGCCGACGCTGGTGGTCGGCTACGGGGGCCTGGGGGGAGAGAACTACTGGTACGAGCGCACCAACGTGTGGGAGAACGAGCGCCTGCTCACTTTTGTGCCCCGTGACGTCGTGGACCCTCTCTCACGCCGACGTATCATCGCCGCGGGCGACGAGGACTACAACCACATCAGAATATCCCGGGGCGCCAAGGCCATCCAGGACGCGGGCGGACTCGTTACGCTGGGGGCCCACGGGCAGATGCAGGGTCTCGGCGCCCACTGGGAGCTGTGGATGCTCGAGCAGGGAGGGATGACCGCGGTCGAAGCGCTCAAGGTCGCCACGATCAACGGCGCCCGCTACCTCGGCCTCGATGATGATCTGGGCTCGTTGGAGGTGGGCAAACTCGCCGACCTCCTCGTCCTGGACCAAGATCCGCTGGAGGATCTCCGTAATACGGAGTCGCTCAGTATGGTGATGCTGAACGGGCGGTTATACGACGCCCTGACTCTGAACGAAATCGGAAATCACCCGGGGGAACGCCCGCTCCTCTACTGGGAGAGGCTCCCCTCGCCTGCACCTGCTACCCCGGCGCCCGAAAACGGGAACTGACCCAGCGCCTACTCATCGCCGCCGCCCGCTACCTGGGCCTCGATAATGATCTGGGCTCACTGGAGGTGGGTAAACTCGCCGACCTCCTCGTCCTGGATGAAGGAAGCGCTTGAGGTGCCGGAGGTAGTAGGCCAGACCAACCGTAACAACCAAGAAGAATCCTGAGATCCACAGGGAACCCCTTTCCCCGTTCTCGCTGAACTCCAAGAACTCGTATACCCCATATCCCGCACAAAAAAGGATGGCGACGGCGATGAGGATCCGGTGAAAGTTGATGAGGGACATTCAGAAAGTGACCTCCTCGGCAAGAACGTGGCGAATCACCCTTCCGACCGCGGTTTTTTCCTTCAGGAACGCGTCGTGCCCGAAATTGGACGTCATACGGATGGTCCGCCCCGTGCCGGGTAACCGCCGCACCATCTCCGCGACCAGCCAAGGAGGCACCAGCGTATCCGAGTCGACCGACACGACCGTGGTCGGCACCTGAACGAGGGCCGGATCGACATTGTGAAGGTCGAGCGACTGCGAGAGGATCGCGAAAGCCCGCCCGTCGAAGCGCCGAACGAACTTCTCTCCCTGAATCTTCAAGTACTTCTCCACGGCGAAGTGGGGGCTTCCCTCTTCCCAGATCGGGACCGATACGAACCGCTTCTCGAACTCCTCGGAGGTGCGGTACGTGGTCATTGCGAGTTCACGCGCGAGAGCCAGTCCCTCGGACTCCCGTCCCGCGTCGGCGGCCAACTCGACGATCCGGCGCTGGAGGCCTCGGAGGCCCGTGGCCATCGGATGCGATCTGTGCGCCGCACAGAAGACCAGGAGCCGCGCCAAGCGGTCGGGATGGAGTACCCCGAACGCCAGGCCCACCATTCCGCCGTACGACGCACCGACCCAGGCGTGTAGCTTGTCGATGCCGAGGTGGTCCAGTACGGCCTTCACCCCGTTGGCTTGGTCCTCGGTGGTCACGACGGGTACCCCCGGTCCGTTCACCGACGATCCGCCCGCCCCACCGATATAGTCGACGCCCAAGATCCGATAGGGCCCGGGAGCGAGCGGAGTCTCCGTGCCGACTACACCGGGCCACCAGCCCGGTGTCCCATCCTCATCGCCACAAACGAAGCGATGGGCGGAGATCCCCCCGACAACCATCACGGCGGGTGCGTCCTCCGGGCCATACGAGGCGTAAGCCACCCTCTCGCCCACGACCGACGGATCGACAAGATCCACCGTCCCGAACTCGGCCCCAGTGACGGAGATCACGACCGCCTCCGGACATCCATGTAGTTCTCCCGCTCTATATGTAACGGGACCAGGAGCACCAGCGGATGAGACGGACTTGACCGGGAGGCCTCGGCGAAGAGAAGCCGCGGCTCGGACGCGCGTTCATCTGTCGGTGAACCTTGGTTCCCGCAGGACTTGGCACCTTTTCGGGAGTTGCGTAATCTCCCGAAGGTTGCCCCGGCTTCTCAGGGCCTGCCCCTCAGCCGGTCTCGATGATGCCTGGAGTCTACGTAGGGAGGTTCAGCGGGTCAACCGCAGTGCTTCAACGCATGTTTCGGAGCGACCGGTGGGTTCCCGCCGCACGGTCAGGGCAGCTTGTCGAGCTCGATGGCCTCGTCGATCAACATGATCGGGATGTCCTCCCGCACGGGATACAGGATCTTGTCGTCCTCCCGGACGAGGCCCTCCTCGATTGGATCGGCCACCTCATCGCCGCCTCGATTGGTTACACTCCCGGACCGGATCGCCTGATTCAGCCGGTCCAGAAGCTCGCGCTCGGCGGGGCGCACCGGTTGGTGGGTCTCGGGGCAGACGAGAATCTCGAGTAGTTCAGGATCGACCATGGGAACGCCTTCGCCTCAATCCCGGTAAGGAAGACATGATGGCTTCACCGATGCGAAGCTCAACACGGGAATCTATCAGCGCCTCCACGTAACGATCAATGAAACCACTCATTTTCCTGCTCGCCTCTGCGGCGGCGTTGCCACTCGCGAAACCGGAGGCCGAGGTTCGGCCGGACCCACCTGTATGGGCCAATTCGGCGTCGGCTGCGAGGCCAGCCACCGCACTCGTCATCTTCGGCAGCGATACGGTGCGCGCCGAGGTGGCGAATACGCCGGAAACGCGAGGGCAGGGGCTCATGTTCCGAGACTCGGTGCCGGACGGTACCGGTATGCTCTTCGTCTTCGACAGGGAGGCGGAACGATCGTTCTGGATGCGGAATACGTTCGTTGCCCTCGATGTCGCCTTTATCGACCGCAACTTCAGGATCGTCGATATCCAGCAGATGGAGCCCGAGAGCACCGACATCCATGACGGCGCAAGGCCCGCGATGTTCGCCCTCGAGGTTCGTCAGGGGTGGTTCGCGGAAAAGGGCATCTCGGTGGGCGACCGCTGCGAGCTGATATTTTCCCCGTAGCCCGCAGAGTCTCGGCTGCCCGTGCCAAGCAGGGGGGGGTCTCTACCCCGCAAAGATCGCGATGACGGCTGCCGTCGTAAGCGGAATCATCAGAACGAATACACAGCCGACGCTCCACGACTTCTTGCGGGCAATCCTGGCGGCTCCAAGGCCCACGAGCACCCATGACCAAACGCCGAACAGGTCCACGAAACTGAGGAACCGGAGCACGTAGCCAGGCGGCAAGAACGTGGCGAACGTACCGATTGAAATCAGGAGTTGCGCGTCCTCCATGGCGATTCTCAGGGGCGCGATCAGGATCCCCGCCGTGGCCGTGATCAAGTGGGCATGGGCCACCACGGCCAGGTACTGCCGATAGGCTCCCTCGTGCCCCAGCAAGAACGCGAAGATCACCATGACCACGCCGGCGTACAGCGCCATCGCGATGGGCCAAAACACGAATGCCGCCGCACCTCCTACATAACGGAGCACCCCGCCCAGATCCTCGAAGCCCGAAGGGAGGGGCTGCCCTTGCGCCAACGACCGCTCTCGCAGCGTCGCGATAGTCACGTCGGCTGGGAGCAGCAACGTCCCCACCGCTATCAAAGCACCACCCAGGAGCACGGCACCGAGCCAGTCCGGCCGACCGCGTAACGCTCGGAACAGGAGATCGGGAGAGAAATAGACCAGGAAATAACGCTTGAAGAGACCCGGAAACTCGGCCTCCTGGTCCGGGTGTCCCTCTCCCATGGTGTTCATGTATGGATTCTCGCTCCTTCGAGTTCGTTCTTGCGCGACAACAACGCCTCGTCGTCGGTCCTTGTCTGAACGCGCACAAGCGCCTTGTGCGCGACCCGCTGTATTCCTTCAACAGCCTTCATCATTACGGATGGCCCCCGCGAAATCATCGTCTTCAGCTGGCCGACACGGCCAGGGTCCCGTCACCTGGACCCACTTGGCCGCGATAGACTGATCAGGTTATCGTTTGGAGTCGAGCAGGAAGATACCTACAAGTGTTACGCGTGTTGAGGGAGAGAGGTAATGGGGCTTCGGACGAACCCTGACCGAATTCTGGAGAACATCGATCGGCAAAGGATCCGGGAAGAGGAAGCTCAGGCCGGGCAGGACCGCCAGGCTGTGGGTCGGGAGCTGGAAACAGAAATACCCGACGTGGACGCGACGACTCCGGAGCGTATGAAGCGCATATTCGCCATCGTGGAGCGGAGCTACATGAAAGCCGCATCGAACGTAGAGCTCGGCAAGCTGGCCTCGCACTTCCGCGCCGTGGGCGACATTCCCACACATCATGCGCTAGGGGATGTATCCGTTTCCATCCAGTACATCGATTCCGCTCGCTTGGACGACATCGGAATGGCCCCGTTCGAGATCCGCCCGGAGCGCCTCATAGAAGCCAAGAAGGAAACCAAGACGAGCCGTCCCGACGTCAACGCGCTGAAGGTGCTGCGCAAGGTGATCCGTGACGGCGTGATGGCGGCTTACAGGAAGGTCCAGCCGAGAGTTCGGGATGCATTACGTGACCGCGCCGACATGGGCCATATCGCCGTACAGGTGACCATGGACGTGCGGCCCGTGGAGGTGCGGATACTCGACGAGGAGTCGCTCCTCTGACCGCGTAGTCTGTCACCACGTAGTACCTCCTGGCCCGTGCCGTCATGGCACCGCCCATCGGAATCTCCCAACGTGTCCCGATGGCCACACGACATCTCCGGCTCGGCCAGTCTCTGGTGGAAGCCGGACGACTCAAGGAACGGCATCTACGCGCGGCGCTTGACGAGCAACAGGGTTCCGGGCGGCGCCTCGGCGACATTCTCGTACGCAGGGGATACATCGACGATACGGCCGTTGCCAGAGCCCTAGCCGCTCAACTCAGGCTCCCTTTCACCGAGGGACCCCTGATTCCCGAAGCCGAGGCTCTAGGATTCGTGGACGCCGCGCTGGCTCGTAGTCGGGGCATCCTTCCGTTGTCGGCCACCGACCGAATCCTTCGTCTGGCGGTGTCCGACCCGCTGGACCAGAACACGCTGGAGGAGCTCCGTTTCAACAGCGGACGGCGGGTCGAAGCCGTCGTGGCCGCGCCGTCCGCGATAGCAGAGGGCATCCGCACGGCGTACGGAGGGGAGCTCGCCGAGCTGGTCAAGGATCTGCCGGTGTGCGACGCCGACTCGGAGGACGACCGGACGTTGAGGGCCGCCGCCGCCGCCGCGCCCGTCGTGCGACTCGTGGATCACATCCTACAGCACGGCGCAGCCATGGGAGCGAGCGACATCCACCTCGAACCCTTCGCCGGTCGAGTGCTGATCCGCTACCGCATCGACGGCGTACTGCGCCGCTCTCTCACGCTTCCGACGAGCGCTCTGGCTTCGATCACGTCACGGATCAAGGTGATCTCGGGAATGGATATCTCCGTAAAAAGGAGGCCCCAGGACGGCGGTCTGACCATCGAGCATGCAGCCGGAACCCTCAGGATTCGGGTGTCGACCCTTCCCGTGGCAGGGGGCGAGAAGATCGTGCTGAGGCTTCTGGATCCGCTCAAGGTCCCTCGAAACCTCGACGCACTCGGCCTCTCCCAGCGCGACGCCTCCCTCGTACGGCGACTTGGCCAGGCAGGGCAGGGTGTGATCCTAGCTGCGGGGCCGACCGGAAGCGGAAAGAGCAGCAGCCTCTTTGCGGCTCTTGCCGAGCTGAACCAGGAGGGGCTGAACGTGGTCACCCTCGAAGACCCTATGGAGTACAGGATACCCGGCATCAACCAGGTCCAAGTGAGCCCGCTCGCCGGGTTGACCTTCCCCGTGGCCCTCCGAGCCATCCTGCGGCAGGATCCCGATGTGGTCATGGTCGGTGAGATTCGGGATCGCGAAACCGCGGAAATCGCCATGGGTGCCGCGGTCACGGGCCACCTCGTGCTGTCGACGATTCATGCGACGGACGCCCCTGGAGCCATCACCAGGCTGCTCCACATGGGGGTGCCGCCGCATTTGGTGGCGGGTGGTCTGAGCGGCGTCGTGGCCCAGCGCCTCGTGCGCACCTTCTGTCGATTCTGCCGCGGCCGGAACCCTGAAGACTGTACCCGTTGCGAAGACGGGTACTCGGGCCGGACCGGCGTTTTTCAGGTGCTGGCGATGAACAACGCGATTCGCGACGAGATCATGTGCGGCGCCTCTGCGTCGGAACTTGGGCGGCTTGCGACCGAAAGTGGTATGGCCTCCTTGACGGAAGACGTGAGCCGGAAGGTGGCTGAAGGTGTCACTTCGCCGCACGAAGCCGCGCGGGTCATACGGAGCGACGTGGGGTCGGTGGCGCCGTGCCCAGAGTGTGACGGAGAAGTCCCATGGGATGCCTTGGGCTGTCCACATTGCGGGCGAGTCGTGAGGCGAGTCTGTACCTGTGGAGCCGTGGTGAGAAGCAGGTGGAGATTCTGCGCGTCCTGCCTGCGGCCTGTAGCCGCATAACAGCTGGGGTCAGAGGTTCGCTGGAATCTGGGAGACTTCTCTCAGAAGACGCCCAACCGGGTTGCCTGAGGCCGGCCAGAAGTGCCGATCGGAGATCCGATTCAGCGCCGTCCGGACGGCGCTGAACTGCGTCGCCACTCCCATCAGAACGGTGTCCATCCCGAGCTCGCCGGCCTCGAGACTCTCCGACGCGCCACGGTAGCCGGTCGCTCCCAACTCCTCGAAGTAGCTGATCGGCGGCGCCCCCTTCCGACGGGTTCGCGCCTCCAGATAGTCCGGAAACAGTCCCGACATCCACAGCGCGAAGTCCCCCATGTGTACACCCAGGAGAAAACGCCGCCGGCCGCCGGCGCTTCGGAGCTCCGAGATTATGTCCGTCAGGTAGTGGAATTCGACGTCGTCCCTGTCGGAAATTCGATACGCGCGCCCGGCCTGACCGAACGAAACCAGCATCGATGCGACGTAGTCGGAGGTGTTTTCATCGTCGATTCCCCCCTCCAGTAGCGCTTGCCGCACCAGTACGTAGAAGATCACTGGAGGAGCGATAGACACGTCCGGGTCGGTGAGCAACGCGCTCCGGACCCTCGGGTCGTCCAGGAGACTCCCAACCCCGTGCTCGTCGAGACGGAGCCGCGCGGCCTCGGCCAACTCTGGGTCGCCTCGGCCCAAAAGACGTACCAGCTGCTGCGCGTCGCTGCGACTCAGGGAGGCGCGAATCGTCGGTAAAATCATGATTCGCTCCTTATCTCTTGCGTCAGAGGTTTCACACCGTGTCCCTTATCTAATTTTCGGCATCTCCCGAAAAGATTCAATGATTTTGCCGAAAAGCCGCTATTTCACTGGACAATCCCACTAGAAATCGGCCTGTCGCACGGCCCAGGCGTCGAGAAGATCTTCCCTCACTTCTACGCCAATACCCGGCCCGGACGGGACGGAAACCGTACCTCCATCGAGCACGAACTCGGGCGTCACAATGTCTTCGGTCCAATAACGCCGGCTCGCGGAAATGTCTCCGGGGAGCGTGAATCCGGGGAGGGAAGCCAGGGCGACGTTGTGGGCCCGTCCGATGCCCGACTCGAGCATCCCCCCGCACCAGACCGGCATGTCGTGTTCGACGCACAGGTCGTGGATGGCCTTCGCGGAAGACAGGCCACCCACGCGACCCGGCTTGATATTGATGATGCGGCAGGCCCCGATCTCGAGGGCGAGTGATGCGTCTCGCACCGACCGTATGGACTCGTCGAGACAGATGGGAGTCTCGATTTCCGCCTGCAGGCGTGCGTGGTCGAGATAGTCGTCGTGCGCGAGCGGTTGCTCGATCATCGTGAGACCGAGTGCGTCCAATTCCTTCAGACGGGGAAGATCCTCCAGGGAGTACGCCGAGTTGGCGTCCGCCATGAGCGGGACGTCCGGAAATCGCTCGCGTAGTCCCTGGAGCATCCGTACGTCACGCCCCGGTTTGATCTTGACCTTGATACGTTCGTACCCCTCCTCGAGGTAGTCGGCGACCTTCCGGTGTAATGCCTCGTCGGTCGGTTGAAGGCCGATGCTGACCCCCACGGGAACCGAGTCGCGCACGCCTCCGACGAGTGAAGCCAGGGAGCAGCCGACCGCCTTCGCTTCCAGGTCCCATGCGGCCATCTCCACCGCCGCCCTCGCCATGGGGTGGCCACGAATTCCCTCGAAAACGGGGAGAAGATCCGATGACGACTCCATCACGGCGCCCGCCACCCTCGGCAGGATCAGATCAGTCAGGATCGACCATGCCGTGTCGGTGGTCTCGTACGAATAAGCCGGTGTTTCGCCGGCCACACATTCCCCCCAGCCGGTGATCCCCTCGGCGTGTAGCGCCACGAGCAGCACCCGCCTGTCGTGGGAGATGCCGGTCGATACCTCGAATGGCTCACGGAGTCGCATTCGGATTTCCCGTAGTTCGACACGGTCGATCTTCACGTGATCACGAGCAGGTACTCACCGTACCCGTCCCTCCTGTAGAACTCGCGGGCTTCGAACCCTCGCTTCAGGTAGGTCGTCAGGACCGCGCGTGTGACGGTCCGCCAGCGCACGGCGGCCTCGAGCGAGGTGTCCCGGAGCGCCTGGATCGAGGTCGGAATCGGCACCAGCAGGCGATCAGTATCGATCTCGAGATCGGGCTCCCCCGGAAGATCCAGACCGGCCTCTCGCCGGACGGTGAACGTCCGCGGTGCCCCCTGGTCTCCACCGGGGTCGGGGCCGATCCGCCCCTCCACGAGTCGCTCCACCACTCGGGGAGAATCCATCAGCCAGGTAGAGACGAAGCGGTCGGTGCCGATCCCCTCGTGGAGCGGGGAGTCGCTCCGGCCGTACATATCCTGGACATACTCGCCGGCCACCGCCCCGAGCTTGTTGAGATTGAGGTGCGCGTTCTTGGCCTCGAGGGGGTCGAACGTCCAGTGCATTCGTGTGATTTTCCTGGAGATGAGCTCCTCCCGCTGGTAGGCCTTGAGGCGCGTGCCCAGCCCGGCGTCCTGTAAATCCGGGCGAACCGCAAGCATATCCGACCAGTGTACGATCTGTCCCGCCTGTACCCCTGTCATGCCAAACACAAACCCGATCAGGCTGCCTTCGCCGTCGTAGGCGCCCGATGCGATTCCTCCGAGACGCTGGCTCACCTTCAAGACGGCCACCGCCACACGCTCGGAGAAGCCCTCACCCCACGTCTCTTCCTGAAAACGGACGCACTCCTCGAACTCCCTTATGGAGGCGAACGGGCGGATCGTGAAATGGGAAGCCACTAGGAGGGTGATCGGCAGGGGGGGTGGGCCGCGTTGCGGATGCCACGGCCCCAGCTCCTAGGCGGAGCGACGACGCCATAGCATTCGCTATGGTTAGGAGCTCCAACAACGGGGCACCGCGCGTTAGCGTGGTCGGGGTCGTGCCACCGCAACCCTTCAACTTGTAAGGTCATTCCCCTCATGTTCGTGGGCACATGGCGGTTGTGCGGTTGATCCTGCGTCTCTCCTCCTCGCGACCACGGCTTCTGGCCGCGGTGCCCGCTTTGCTACGCCTCGTCGTCGGTCCTTGTCTGAACGCGCACAAGCGCCATGTGCGCGACCCGCCCCCCTTGCCGATCACCCTCCTAGAAGGTCGTTGAAGAAGTACGGTGGGTCCCACCCGTGCTATCGCGCGGTACCCCTGATGCCACGGACCCAGCACCGAAACTTGCGGTACTCGGCAGCGGTAGACCAGCTTGGCCCCGAACCGGAGATCACAACTTGCAACGACCAGGATGATCACGAGGCATAACGTCGACGCTGATGGGCATCCCATCGCCCTCTGGGAGAAGAGCCCGCCGGAGGCGCGGGGGGCGATGCTCCTACTTCACGGTCGCACATGGAGCGCTCTTCCCAACTTCGATCTACAAGTTCCGGGTGAGGACCTGTCGCTGATGGACGGGTTGGTGGAAGCCGGGTACGCGGCCTTCGCGATCGACTTCAGAGGCTACGGCCAAACACCCCGAGACGAGACCGGATGGCTGAGCCCCGATCGTGCCGCAAAGGACCTGAAGGCTGTGCTCGAGCATATTTGGCTTCTCACCGGGCGTGGGCCGAGGCCTTTCATTCTCGGTTGGTCCCGTGGTTCGAAGGTGGCTCAACTCACGGTACAACGGTGGCCGGAGTTGGTGTCGGCGCTTGTATTGTTCGGCTATTCCCCGACGTTCGCTGGAGCCCCACTCGCCGATGGCGAAGGGGATACACCACCTGCGGCTGATCCGAACAGCGCCGTCAACGCGGTGAGCGACTTCATCACACCCGGATCGATCAGCCAGCTCGCCATCGATACCTATGTGAAGGCGGCGATGGAAGCTGACCCCATCCGCGTGGACTGGCGCGGCGCAAGCGAGTGGGATGAGCTCGATCCCGCGCAGGTGCGCGTCCCGACACTCCTCATGCATGCCGAGTTCGACCCCATCGCGACGCCTGAGCAGCGTGACTCGCTCTTCCGCGCCCTGGGATCGACCGACCTCGAAGCGCTCGAAGTCTCGGGAGCGGATCACATGGCCTTTCTCGAGTCTGCCCGGGCGGACTTCTTGAAGGCTCTGGTGGGTTTCATGGAGCGGCACGGCGGCGCTTGACGTGCCTCCGGGTTCCCAGGCTATTGGCTCGCTCGGAGCCGGAGGAACGAGTCTGCGGCGCCCCGGAGCGAGTCGACGCTTTCCTCTCCAAGAGTGTCTCGCGCTTTCTCCCCGGCGGATCGCCAAAGCGGGAGCGTCTCGCGGAGTAGCGCCCGGCCTTTCTCTGTAACGCCGAGGCGACGCGACTTGCGGGTAGGCCCTGCGGACTCCTCCACCCAACCCCGTTCCCGTAACAGCGCCAGACCGCGACTGACGGTGGATTTGTCCATTTCGAGGTATTTCGCCACGTCCGCGGCGCGGAGGCCCTCCATCGCTGCGATCAGCGCCAAAACCGTCAACTGATTGGCCCGAACCCCGCCCGAAGCCAGGGAGTCGTCGAAGATGCGTGAAAGGACACGATCGAGCATACGCGTTCGGCTATACACACAACCGCGAAGGATCTCTCGTGCTGCCTCCCGGTTTTCGCCGGCGTCCACCTGGTCTGCCTGTAAGGCCTTTTCTACGCCACCGTCCACATCGGCTCTCGGTCCGGAGGGTTAGTTGTATATACAACTATAGTTGGTCGTCTATACGTATCACATCCCAGAAACAAGAGGGAACGCCACCAAACTATGTGTTGCATATACAACTAGCAATGTCAGCCCCGATAGAGGAGGAGTCCAGATAAGCTGGTCAGGACGTTTCGCCGGAGGAGCCGTCAGAGGGTTGGGGTAGCGAGGCCTTCGGCATGGGACTCGACAACTCCCGTTCGATCCAAGCCTGAAGTTTTCGGACTCGCCTGAGGCGTTTTCTTCGGTCGAACCAACCGCCGCCGAACGCCAAGACGAGAAGGATCCCGCCGAGGACTGCTCCCCGGAGATCGGTCGAGTTGAGAACAATAAGGATCCCAGTTGCGGCTATCCAGATCGTCCCGAACCCCCGTGCGCGACTTCCTTGGCGCATTTCTTGGCGCATTTCATCTAGATTGTCGTTCAACCCAATCAGGAGCTCAGCCCGGGCGTCATCGCGGCGGTGCTGCCCCGACAGCGCCTGTTGTGTCCCACCCGACTGAGGGTCGTCAAAAGTCGATTGAAGTGCCGACAGCCGCTCTTCGAAGCTCCGCCTGCGCCGGAACAACTCGAGGAAACGCAGCCCGCGTAACACAGTGACCCTCCTCAGCCTTCCATCGGCGGCATCATCAGAATGAGGGCCAAGAGGGCTGCTCTCTCAGGAAGGCTGCTCACGCGGACATGCTCGTGGCGCGCGTGAGCCCCGTCTCCCACCGCACCCAGTCCGTCCACCGTCGCAGTGTAGCGACTCGTCGTGTTTCCATCTGACGCGCCGCCGGACTCGGCATCCCCCAACTCCAGCCCGAGGCGTTTAGCGCATCCCTGAATGGCCTCCCAAAGAATTCGGTTGCGAGGCGTGGCCTCCATCGGACCACGGTCGAGCGACATCTCGATTTCCAACCGGGTTCCTGGTGTGGTGGGCTCCAGGCGCTGAATGATGTCTTTGACCCATTGACCGTCCGCCTGCGTTCTCACTCTCACGTCCACGCTGGCGCAGCACTCGGCGGCAACCACATTGACCGCCGTCCCGCCGGAAACCGTGCCCACATTGACGGAGATGCCCCGCTCCGGGTCCGTCAGCGCGTGAAGACTCTGGATGACTTGGGCCATCTCCTGGATCGCACTCGCACCTTCCCCGGGCGCGAGACCCGAATGCGCCGCACGACCGACGACCCGGATATCGAAGCGGACCACACCCCGACGGGTCGTCTTGATGAGTCCCTCCGGGCCGAGGGCCGGCTCGAGCACGAGTACGCGACTCGACACCCGACCCAGCTGTTCGACATGACCTTGTGATTCGGGACTTCCGATTTCCTCGTCGGAGTTCAGGAAGATCGTAGGAGCGACGGTCGGCTCGAGCCCGAGCTCCGATAGGGCTTCGAGCGCAAAAACCATCTGGGCGATCCCGGCCTTCATGTCGAAGACTCCCGGACCCCGGATGACGTCCTCCCCTTCGTCCCATTCCACCGGCATGTCGCGCACCGTGCCGATCGGCCAGACGGTGTCCGTGTGGCCGAGCAGAAGTTGGACCGGCGCTCCATCGGCGGCACACCCGGCCCCCTCGGACGCCCCCTCGGGCGCTGCCTGGGGCGCCTCCTCCCGTGACAGATAGAGGTGGCCCCCCGTTTCCTCACCGGGGAAGAGCTGCGCTACGAAGCCGATCGCCTCGAGCCGCCGGCTCAAGATCTCCTGGATGGCCCGTTGGGGCTCGGGCACCAGAGAAGGGGACTCGAGGTCGGCCAACTCGATGAGCAGCTTGGCGATGTCGTCTCGCCGTGCGGCGAGGAAGTCCCCGATCGCCGAGACTTCAAGGTCCGTCATAGAACCCGGCCCGCCGATAACTCTCGTCCAGCAACTCGACGGGGTGGCACGCGATCACGTCGGATCCTTCGAGCAGGAGTCCGGCGCCGATCTGCATCATGCAGCCGGGATTTCCGGTCGCCACGATCTCCGCTCCCGTGGCCAAGACGGCGGACACCTTATCGGCGCCGATCTGCCCTCCTAGCTCGGCATGGGTGACCCCATAGATTCCGGCGCCACCACAACACTCCTCTTCGTCCTGTAGCGGCAGGACGACGAGTTCCGGGATGGCCTCGAGCAGCACCCGGGGCTCCTCTCTCAAGCCCTGTGCGTGGCACAGATGGCAAGCGGCATCGTACGTGACCCGAGCCGGTAACGGGGCACCCACCCTCAAGCTGTCCCCGGCCTGCAACGTGTCACCGGTCAGAAGTTCCGAAATGTCCCGGGTCGAAGCCGCAAGGTCCGCGGCGGTCTGTTTGTACTCCTCATCGGCCTCGAGAAGATGCCCGTACTCCTTCAGAGCGGCACCACAGCCGGCGGCGTTCACCGCAATGAAGTCGACCTGGGCCGATCCCAGGATCTGAACGTTGGCACGGGCCAACTCGCGAGCCTCCGCGGCATCCCCCGCGTGTGTGTGAAGGGCGCCACAACATCCCTGCCCGCTCACCTCGACCACCTCGTAGCCGTTGGCGCGAAGGACCCTCTCGGTAGCGTCGTTCACCCTCGCGAACAGGCCTGCCTGGACACACCCACGAAGGATCGCCACCCGTCCCCGACTACCCTCCCGCCAACGCGCCGCGCCGTCCGACGACGGGTCGTCCGATGACCCGGCGTCCGGTAACCCCGCCTCCGATGACCCGTCCCCCGCCGACCCGTCTGCCGACCCGTCCGGGGCTGCGAAACCCGAAGGCGATGCGACCGGGAATTGCCGCTCCCGGCTCGCGTCGAGCATCGCGAGACCGAACCGTATCGGGTGGAAAAAGCGGTTCGCCGGCATCAGCCTCGCCGCCCGGCCGGCCATGCCTAGTCCTCGCACGACCCTCGCCAGGCGCATGCTCCAGCTCGTCCACCTACGGCTCGAAAAAACAGCCAGGAGCATCCCTACCATGGCGGGCGTCTTGCGAGCCCGGAAAATAGACTCCCGTGCGGCCTCGAGCAGGACGCCGTACTCTACGCCCGAAGGGCAGACGGGCTCGCATGCACGGCATCCCAAGCAACGGTCGATGTGGGTCTGAAACGCGTCGGAGTCGGGGCTCAGCCGGCCCTCGACGACGGCGCCCATGAGGTAGAGTCTACCTCGGGGCGAATCGTTCTCGTCTCCCAGCCGGGTGTAGGTGGGGCACGCCGGTAGGCAAAAGCCACAGTGCACACACGGCTTGAGCTTGTCCTCCTGCGCCCAGAGCGCGGCAGCCAACGCGGTGTCGTGTTGCGGCTTCACTGTGGCGATCCACCTCGGGCGAGAATCCCGGCGGGGTCGAACGCGGCCTGGATCCCCGCGGTCAACAGAGCTGCCGGACCGAGTTCACCCCATGCTGAAACGGCACTCACGATCTCCGGCGGACCTTGAGAGACCACAAGGCTTCCACCCTCCGCCTCGAGGGACCGCCGCAGGACTCCCAGCACCGTCTTGGCCCGATCCACCCAGCCGTCCGGGCGGCTCACAACAGCGATCATCACCCGTAACACCCCCGTGTGAGCGTGGGCCGCCAGGCGCATTCCCCAGCCCTCGTTCGGATCATATAGATCGCTCAGCCGAGAAGTCATCTCCACCAACTCCGGTAACCGGGAAGGAAGAAGGCTCAAGCGTAACACGAGCTCTGCCCCGTCTTCCATGGCTCTCACGTTGTCGAAAATCGCCGCCGATTGCTCTCCTTCCAGCCGCTGAACAGGTGCCATACCCGCACTCTCGGACAAAACCCGCTCCGCTTCGTCCGCGGCGTCCGCCGACTCCAGGATCCGGACGGCGACCAGGGGGCTGGGTGCGCCTCCGCCCGACTCCCCCTCGCCGGGCACCAACAGCTCCACGGCCGCAAGCGGGAGTGGTGTTTGGGCAAGGCGGCACGCCAGCTCCGCGCCGTCCTCCGCCTCGGCACCCTTGAACAAGAGGGATCGATCACTCGCCGGAGTGGGGTGAAGCCGCATGGTCACACTCGTGATCATTCCCAAGGTACCCCAACTGCCCGCGACCAACTTGAGCAGATCAAATCCCGCCACGTTCTTCACCACCTTGCCACCGAGGGCGAGCACTCTTCCGTCCCCGGTTACGAGCGTGGCTCCGAGCACCTGATCCCGGGGGCACCCGAAGCTTGCCTGAAGTGGCCCCGCGGCCCCGACCGCCAGCATGGCCCCAAGTGTACCTCGCTCTCCACCCGGGGGATCGAGGGCAAGCCACTGCCCGCACTCGCTCGTACGACGCTCCAGTTCGTCTAACCTGGTTCCTGCTTCGGCCACAATGAACATGTCGGCGGGCTCGTACTCCGAGATGTCATCCATCCTCTCCGCGCTCAAGAGTACGTCCACGCTCTGGGGAGGCTGCCCTCCGTGTAGCCAGCTCCCTTTCCCCCCTGGCACGCAACGCCACCCCTCTTCACTGGACAGCGAGAGGACCTCGGCGACCTGCGCTTCGCTCTCCGGGAAAACAACGGCCTGAGGCACCCGCCCGCACACCGCCCAGGCTTCGGTGTCGAAGCCGTCGATCACCTGCCCCTTGGACAGCCGTTCGGACAACAGCTCGGCCAACGGATTCACGTGGCGGCTCCCGCGGAGTCGGGCGCATCGGGAAGGACTTTACCCGGGTTCATGCGCCCGAGCGGGTCGAAGACGGCCTTGATGCGCCGCATGGCGTCCAACTCATCGGGACCATGCACCAGGCTCATGTAACGCCGCTTGTCCAAGCCGACGCCATGCTCTCCGGTGATCGTGCCCCCAGCCTCCACGCACACCGCCATGATCTCGGTCGACGCGCGCTCGACCCGGGCGACCTCTTCGGGATCGCTCCGGTCGAAGAGAAGGTTCGGATGGAGGTTGCCGTCCCCGGCGTGAAACACGTTGGCGATGGTCAGATCGTGGCGGACCCCGATCTCGGAGATGCGCTCGAGGACGTCGGTAAGCTGGCTCCGGGGGACGGTCGCGTCCTGAACCAGCAGATCGCTCGCGATCTGCCCCATGGCCCCGAAGGCCTTCTTGCGGCCCTGCCAAAGCGCGAGCCGTTCCTCCTCGGAGTCCGCCGTTCGGACCTCCCGGGCCCCGGCCTCCCGGCAACGAGCCACCGCCCGTTCGACATCGGCCTCGAGGCCCGCTTCGATCCCGTCGAACTCGACCACCAGCGCCGCCTCCGCGTCGGTCGGGAAACCCGCTGCGAACACACTCGCCTCCACCGCACGGATCGTGGGCCCATCGATGATCTCCAGAGCCGCCGGCAGGAGCCCCTCGGCCATGATCTCTGTCACGGCGCTGCCGGCGTCCCCCAATCGGTCGAAGATCGCAAGCAGAGTACGCACTCCTTCTGGCTTCGGGAGAAGCCGCACTTCGATCTCGGTAGCGATTCCGAAACACCCCTCGGAACCGACGAACACCCCCAGAAGATCGTATCCGCCGGACTCTCTACCGAAGCCGCCCATCTCGACGATCTTTCCGTCGTAGGTCACGACCGTGAGCCCCGTCACATACCGCGAGGTGACCCCGTACTTGAGGCAGTGGGGGCCGCCCGAATTCTCTGCTATGTTCCCGCCCAGTGTACAAGCGGACTGCGAGGACGGATCGGGCGCGTAATAGAGCCCGAAGGGCTCGGCCGCCTTCGTGAGATCCACGTTGATCATGCCCGGCTGAACACGGGCAAGTCGGTTGGCGGGATCGAGTGCGAGCATGTCGGTCATGCGCGCCGTACCGACCACGACCGCGTCACCATCCGCCAGCGCGCCACCGGAGAGTCCTGTTCCCGCACCTCGCGGAACCACGGGCACGCCTTCCTGTGAAAGGATGCTCAGCACGCGGCTGACTTCGTCGGTGGTCCGAGGGAGCACGACCGCTCTTGGCGTCCTACGATAGGCGGTCAGCCCGTCGGACTCATACGCCAGAAGACGATCCGCGTCGACGATGACCCAAGAGTCCCCCACGACACCTCGGAGGCGATCCCCCAACTCCTTCGTCAGCGGCTCTGGCAATATGTTCTCCATCCCGGGCCTGGGCGGTTGATAGCCGCCGTCCAACGACCTGATTTCTTACCGATGAACCCGGTAGGCTGTCAGCTGCGCTCCTGAGCTAACTGCTCGGCGACCTTGTCCGCCAGGGATTGGATGGCTGCGCTGTCCTCGTCCGTGAACGCCTCTTCCGTTCTACTCTCGATATTGATCAGCCCGAAAATCTCATCGCCACCACGGATCAGGACGACCATCTCGGATTTGGTTCTCCGATCGCACTCGATGTAGTGGTCCACCGCACTCACATCGGGCACGTTCGTGTTCTCCCCCGACGCGACCGCAGTGCCACATATACCCTCACCGATTGGGATCTTGGAGTGTGTCGTGGGTCTTCCGACGTAGTTGTGTAGCCAGACCACGTTCTCCTCGGGATTCACGAGGTAGATGCCCACCCAGTCGAAGCGATCGTCGGCCGCCGCAGTGTCCTTTACGATCCGGCGCAAGAGGGTATCCGAGAGGAATCCGTTGTCCCTCAGATCCTGCAATTCATTCAAGATATCATTCGGTTCGAGCATTCGGACCTATTCCGGTTCAGGGACCGCGTGCGTGCACGCGAAACGCGCACACACGCGAGAATGGGGCCATGCCCCAAAAAAAACCATCGAGTTCGTTGGCCAAGACGGTACGTGGGACCCCGCCTATGAGCAAGCCAACACCGTCATCGAGGAGTAAAGTCTGTGTCTCCATCGAGACTCGTTACGAAAGCAGCCAACAGACGAGCCGTGGATTCCAGATCGGACAGGCTCACCACTTCGTTCGGCGAATGCATATATCGATTCGGCACCGACACCAGCCCGGTGGGGACCCCGGATCGGGTCAGATAGATGGAGTCGGCGTCCGTGCGCGTGGACCGTGGTGAGGCCTGAATCGTATGAGGAATCCCCTCCGCCCCCGCTACCTCCACGAGGCGCTCGAAAACCACCGGATGGGCCGCTGACCCTCTGCTCAAGACAGGGCCTCCCCCCAAACGGTGCTCCCCCAACACCTTCTTCTCCATATCAGGTACGTCGGTGCTGAACGTCACATCGACCACGAGGGCGACGTCCGGTTCCAGACCGAAAGCACTGCTGCGTGCTCCACCGCCCGCACCCCCACCGATCTCCTCCTGTACCGTCGCAACGGCGACAGCGGAGGCCACCGGTGACGCGTCCGAAAGGAGCCGTAGGGCCTCGAGTACCACGTACGCCCCGATTCGGTTGTCGATGGCCCGGCTCGCGATTCGATCCCCGGCCAAACTCACCATCGCCGCGTCGATAACCATGGCGTCTCCGACCCTCAGGCCGAGCTCCGTCGCTTCCGCCCGGGACCCCACCCCGACGTCGATCCACAGCTGGTCGATTCTAGAGACCTTCCTCCGCTCTTCGACCTTCTGTAAGTGAATCGGCTTCTTACCGACAACCCCTACGAGGCCCCCCGGAGAGCCCAGTATTTTCACGCGTTGGCCGACGAGTACCTGGGGATCCCACCCGCCGATCCCTTCTACGTAGAGGAACCCCTCCTCATCGATGTGTGTGACTTGAAGGCCGATCTCGTCGATGTGACCGGCAAGCATGACACGTGGTCGCCCCTCGGGGTTGACGGTCGCCAGTGTGTTCCCGCTGACGTCGGTCGTTACCGAGTCCGCGAAGGTCTCCGCCTCCGCACGCCAAAGCCCAGCCACGTCAACCTCGAATCCAGAGGGACCCGCAGCATCGAGTAGGCGGGCGAGAAAGGCCGGTGGGTCATTCATGGTGGGGCAAAGCTATACGCTGTGGTACGGCACTCAAAGGGCTCACCCAGGAGAGCGTCTCGGGCCGTCGGCGAACGGTCGACCCGCTCGGGATCCGCGGCTGCCTACTCCCCTGTCGATCGGGACGAAGACATCGGATCGGGAGACATCGGATCACGAGAGATCGGGTCTGCAGACCTCGGATCAGGAGAGCGAGTCCATATTTCGCCGCCAGCCATTCTCACGTTGACCGCACCTTCCTGGAGGCGGCGCTCCAGTCGAGCCATGATACGTTTTTGGATGGCGTGCCGCGTCCTGGGGACCAGCAAGCTGAACCCGATCAGATCGGTGAGGATCCCCGGCGCGAGGAGAAGCGCACCACCGGCCAGCACCGCCATACCATCCATGATGGCTTGCCTCGGTATTCGCCCATTCGCGAGATCATAGCGCAGCCTCCACATGGTCCGTAATCCCTGCATACGCGCCAGCCAGGCACCCGTGACACCCGTAAAGACCACCAAGCCGATCGTGGGCCAATATCCGACCCACTGGCCCATCTGGATCAGAAGGGCCAGTTCCAGCAAGGGAACGATGACGAAGAGAAGGGCGAGACGCCCAAGAATGCTCATGGCTCAACATACCCCGACCGGAGGGGGTTCGGTCCTGTTTGGCGGCACCTTCTTCGCGCCCTAGAGGCCCCCCGTTAGTTTTCAAGTAGCGGTGGCTCGCCTAGTGGTGGCTCACCGGAACCGCCCCCTGGAACCTAACGATTAGAAATGGAAGAGACCTACTTTAGACGCGGCTTCGGCTTGAAGTCTCAGGTGCAACCCCTGATCGATCTGGAGTACCACTCCGCCCTGGTCGAGGAAATCCGCTCCGAAGGAAATCGGAAGGTCCTGGGTGACGTCACCGTGCGCCTGGCAAAAGAATTCGGATTCTGCTACGGCGTGGATCGGGCCATCGACTACGCCTACGAAACCCGTCACAAGTTCCCGGAGAAGCGCATTCGACTGGTGGGGGAAATCATCCACAACCCGCATGTAAACCAGCGCATTCGAGACATGGGGATGGACTTCATCCTACCCGACAGCTCCGGGGCGTTCGACTTCTCGGAGTTGACCGAGCAGGATGTGGTGATCCTGCCCGCCTTCGGGGTCACCGTTCAGGACCTGGGCGCACTGAGAGAAGTCGGGTGTGTGCTGGTGGATACGACGTGCGGATCGGTTCTCCTAGTCTGGAAGCGGGTGGAGAGCTACGCCCGGGACGGGTTCACCGCCCTCATTCACGGAAAACACTATCACGAAGAATCGAGGGCGACGGCTTCCCAGGTCCTGAACCATGAAGGTGGCCGATACATCATCGTACGGGACATGCCAGAGGCGGACCTCATCTGTGACTACATCGCCAAACGTCAGAAGCGACTGTCTCGTGATGCCTTCATCGAGCATTTTCGAGCGAAGGCGACGGAAGGCTTCGATCCCGACCTGCATCTTCAGAAGATCGGCGTGGCTAATCAGACGACCATGCTCGCCAACGAGTCGCTCGCCATCGGCGCAAGAGTCCGAGAGGCCATGGTCGAGGGATCTGGGGAAGATTACGCGGAGAGTAACTTCCGATCTTTCGATACGATCTGTTCCGCGACCCAGGAGAGACAGGACGCCATCGAGACCATGATGGCCGAAGGCCCCCCCGAGGTCATGATCGTCATGGGCGGCTACAACTCATCGAATACCGATCACCTCGCCCATCTCTGCCGTACGTTCACGACCACGTACCACATCGAGGACGCGGCGTGTATCGACCTGGAGAACGGGACCATCCGGCACAAGCCGGATATCGGGAGCGACACCCCCGAAGAGATGGCCGCCGACTGGATGCCGGAGGGCCCGTTCGATCTGGGGATTACGGCTGGAGCATCGACGCCCAACAACAAGATCGGGGAGGCACTGTTGCGGATCCTGGAGATTCGGGGCGTCGAGTATCAGCCCACCGAGTGAGCCAGGAGTTACGAGCGGTCAAAACGAGCAGCGCGCCGTCAGAAGCGAGTAATCACCAGGCGAAACCCGATGAACGGCCGACGCACACCAGGGTCTGCACCCCCACGAATCGCGGTCCGGACGTTCCTTTCAGGATCGTTGAACGCCCCGCCCCGCATCACCCATAGGGCATCCGCGTCGAGGCCCTCCCGGTCGTCCGACTCGTCGTAGGGGTAGGCCTGGTACGGGCTCCGGGTCAACTCCCAGACGTTGCCACTCATATCGAGAAGGCCGAAAGGGCACTCCGGGCATTCGAAGCTGCCGACCGGCGCCGTCCCCCGCCCCTGGTAATTGGCCCGGTCCCGTCTGGGCTCATTCCCCCATGGATAAATCCTCCCGTCGGACCCTCGCGCCGCCTTCTCCCATTCCGCTTCGGTCGGCAGGCTGATCCTCCATCCCTCGCGGAGCAGTCGGCTGAGCTCCGGGGGCGTCTCCGGCCATTCCCTGAGTGTCGTCTCGAGCCACCGGGCGTACGCAAGCGCATCGGTCCAGGAGACGGCAGCCACAGGATGATCCGGAGGTTGCTGGAACGCCTCGTCATCGGCCCTATACCCCGTCTCCTCGACGAACACCCCGAACTGGGCGACCGTAACTTCGTACCGGCCGACGTAGAAGGAGGGAAGATCCAGCGTCTCCTGGGGACTTGCACCCGGCCACGACTCGTTGTCGAAGGCCAGCCGGTCGATCGCGGGGTCACTCCCCATCACGAACGGGCCGCCCGGAACCTGTACGAAACCGAGGAGCTCCTCATCCGGGAGAAACCAAGCGTCCGAGCGGAAGCCAGAGAGGTTTCCGAGAGTGGCCGTAAGCCGGGAAAGGCGCTCCATGTTACCCCGCGATTGGGAGTTACCGCGCGATTCGGACTGCGACCGGAGCTCTGGCCCTCGCTGGAGCGGCGGCGAGAAGGTCCACCCGTGGTCACGAGCGCGGGCATACAGATCCGGCTCCGACATGCCGATCAGGTTCTGCCCCCCCTCGCGTAGGAGCAATTGGAGGTCGATGATGCGTGGGGGCGCCCGGCTGGGACTCTCGGGATTCAGCACGTTGACGCATCCAGCCTGGAAACGGACCTCGCACGCTCTCGAAAAATAGGCGGTCGCGAGCTCGGGGTCGGCCTGGGTGATCCGCCCCTCCATGAAATGCCCGCCCAACTCGTTACACGCCCACCCCGAGTTGTCGCCGCAATACGTGGATTCCAGTTGGATCAGGCGATCACACGCGTTTCGCCGCCCCTCCTCACACGCCTGCTGCCAGAACGGCAAGCTGTCGCCCGTATGGCGCCCGTCGGTCCGCCCCAACGCCGTCATGGCACCGAAGAAGACGATCCAGACCGACATATGGGCCCAGTTGGCCCCGGCGGGAGCCCAATCCTGTCGCCAACGTCCCCACTGCGGACTCTCCTGAATAGCCCGGACCAGGCTATCGATCCTTCGCACGCTCAGATTCAGGAGCGGGACACACAGGAGCTTGTCGTAGAAAGTCGGCACACCGAGTGCGCCGAGAAGTGCGTAAAGGGCAAAGACCCCGAGGCCGTACAGTCCGCCGAAGATACTCTTCCCGAGCGGAGTCCTCGGCGACGTGGACGGGTCGGTGATGAGCAGGTGCAATCCCAGGAATACCGCCGATGGGATCTCGGAATCGACGAAGTAGGGAACGCCCGTAACCGCCCCATATACCGCGCTCAGGCTGAATAACATGATCGCCGCAGACGCAGCGACCAACGTGATCGAAAAGAAGTACATGACGATCAGGCCGAGCACGAACAGAAACGAGTAGATGTACGGAGCGAGCGTCAGCGTCGAGGCGATCTCCTGCCCCCAAGTCAGGTTCGTGGTATTGGTGGCAATCAATACCAGCGAGAACAGCCCCAACGAGAAGGCGGAGGGGTTGAAGATGTGCACCCGTCTTCCATCCCGTTGCCAGCGCACGAACTCCTTGCCCATGAACCCGACCGCAAGCATCAGGAACTGCAGATAGAACCAATCATCGTGGAACCAGAGAAACAGGTTCGTGCTGAAAATGATGGGGAGCGGTCCGAAGCCGAGCACATAGTTCTCACGCCGAGTCCAGGCCAGCAGCATGTCGAACGCGTAGGCGAACACCAACTGTGCCACGAGGAGCCAGGCGAACTCATAAACAGGCCGCCAGTGGAAGCCCCAATAGGTGAACACCGACACATGAATGAGGGCCTGTATGTAGTGCTGGGGGCGAAGCACGGTGCTGAACGAGCGGCCTTCGGACGCTCCCCTCACGCGCAAAAAGAGCACCACCAGCCAGACCAACAGCACGGCCGCCGCACCCCAGAACGAGCGGATCAGAATGGGGTTGCCCGACACGCGCGGCAGGAACGACATCAGCGCGAGGACCAGCGTCAGAACCAGGGGCACCAAGAACACGCGACGCGGCGACGGGATTCGCGGCGCTGCTACCTGCCTATTTTTCTGTCGGCTCCCCTGTTGGGCACGCCGCCCTCGCGCAGATGACATCGATCTTGTTCGAGACTCTGGTGGATCTGGAAGGCTGTTGAAGGAGTGCAGCACAGTGAGCCTGCGCGGGCGGGGAGGCAAGATACGAGTAGGGACACGAGATAGACGGAAGAGCCGGCACCTCACACGGCGGCCGAGCCCGGGTCAGTCCGACGCGGGATACTTGGCCACGAGCCTACGGATGGTCGTCATGTTGCGCATGGTCGTTGAAGCTCCTCCCGTCATCTTGGCCCAGTCCCATACCGAAGAGCGGTGACTCGCTGAGGCGAAGTAGCGCGGCATGGCGAGTACGTTGGTAACCCGTGTCGGCCGCCGCAAGCGGAGAGGGAACTTTGAGGGGTGGGTACCGCTTTCCAGACCGGCCGAAAAGAGTATCCTCGCTACGGGAGGAAGCGATCATGAGGTGGAAGTCCATTCGCAGCACTCGGGACGACCGAGTCGCTGCCAGCATCCGCATCGGGCTGGGAATTCTCTTCGTGATGACCGGAATCATGAAAGTCGTCGTCCCCAGCTTGGGAGAAGCGTTCGCTGGACAACTGGCGGGCGCAAACATTCCGCTCCAGGAGCTGAACCGTTGGGCGGTTCCCTTCATCGAGATGGCAGTCGGCGGTGCTCTGTTGGTCGGATTCTACACTCGACTCGCCACCTTTGTCGTTTTCAACATCATGATCGTGGGGACCTACGTGCACCTGGTGGTAGACGACCCCTCTCTGTTCCCACTCCAGCCCGAGCAACCGATTATCCCCGCGGTGGTGATGATCCTGTCGGTGTACCTGCTCCTCCGTGGAGGGGGTGCCGGAAGCGCGGACCTGAGGGCGTCGGATGGAACACCCCAAATCGGAGCGAGCACGCGATTATGAGCGATAGTGAGATGAAGGTGGTTTCCGTCAACGTGGGCCTTCCCAAGACCGTCCAGTGGAGGGACCAACCCGTCACGACCGGCATCTTCAAGAGTCCGGTGGAAGGCCCGGTCGCCTTGCGCAAACACAATCTGGACGGAGACCAGCAAGCCGACCTTTCCGTCCACGGCGGTCCGACCAAGGCGGTGTACGTATATCCGATCCAACACTATACGTATTGGCGTGGTGAGTTGCCCGACGTCGATTTCGGGTGGGGCCATTTCGGTGAGAACTTCACCGTTGAGGGCATGGACGAGGACTCGATCTGTATCGGCGACGAGTTCAGCGTCGGATCGGCTCGAGTAGTGGTGACCGAGCCGCGCATGCCCTGCTTCAAGCTGGGCGTTCGTTTCGGCCGGGCCGACATGCCGAAGCGGTTTCTCAAGAGTCAGCGGACCGGCTTCTACTTTGGCGTGGTGGAGGAGGGAGAGGTTCAGGCGGGCGATGCCCTCGAGCTGCTCTCGAAACATCCCGACGCGTTATCCGTCGCCGACGTCACGAGCCTGTACACCACCGACAGAGGGAACGTCGCGTTCTTGAAGAAGGCCATTGCGGCGTCTGCGTTACCCGAAAGCTGGACCGGGTACTTCGAGCACCAGCTCGAGAGGCTGGAGGGATAGGACTCCATGATGTTCGGTCACCCTCGGACAGCGCTGCTCCTCTACGCCGTCGCGATGGGCTATCTGGAAGCCGCGGTCGTCGTCTATCTCCGCGCCATCTACTACCCCGACGGATTCTCCTTCCCGCTGAAGCCCATGGACCCCGGGATCCTGCGCATGGAGATCGGCCGGGAGGCCGCAACCGTCGTCATGATCTTCGCCATCGCGTGGGCGGCGGCCCGTTCCCGCTGGCAGACGTTGATCGGCTTCGCGCTCGTCTTCGGCGTGTGGGACATCGCGTACTACGTCGGACTGAAGATTCTGCTGGGCTGGCCCCCGTCGCTCTTCGAGCCGGATGTGCTCTTCCTCATTCCCATCGTCTGGGTCGGGCCGGTGTGGGCCCCGTCGCTGATCGCCCTCTCCATGTCGGCGGCGGCCTGGGCGCTCTGGCCGATGGATTATGGAGTCATCGCGCCCCGCGCGTGGGAGTGGTGGCTTGTGGTAGCGGGATGCTGCGTGTTGCTCGCGACGTTCACCGTGCCCGTTGCGCTGGCCGGAGTGACGGGATTGGGGGAGGGAGTCTCATTGCCGGCCGTGAGCTACCCGTGGTGGGGATGGATCGCAGGAGAGTCTGCAGCCCTTTTCGTAGCGGTGCGGTGGTGGATGAGAGGACGGACCACACCTCCTCGATGATGCAATGGTCTCAGGTGCCGGCTCTGTGGGCAGCAAGGTCGAGGGCAGGGAGCGGTTCTTCGGCCGTTCAGCCGCCCTCGAAGTCGACGGAATCGACCATGTGGACCCCGTTCGCCAGCGTCTTGTGAACCGGACAGCGCCGGGCCACTTGGGCCAACCGCTTGCGTTGAGGCTCGTCGAACGTTCCCCGGAGGGTGACGTGCGATTGGATGCGCTCGATCCAGCCGTCGGCACGTTCGTCACAATCCACGCAGTCGTCAGCGTGCACGCGGTCGTACTCGACCTCGACGCGGACCTCCTCGAGCGGGATACCTTTGTGGTCTGCATAGAGCCGCAACGTGATCGTGATGCAGGCCGCGAGGCTCCCTAGCAAGATCTCGTACGGAGTGGGGCCGGTGTCCGTCCCCCCGGCGCCAGTCGGCTCGTCACCGAGCCAGGTGAAGTCGCGGGCCCGTATCGCTACCTGAGTGCCTTCGCGAAGTACGCCGCTCACAACCGCCATTACCCATTCCTCCTGCCATCGTGGATGCCACCGCTGCTCCCACGCACGCGGGTTCGCCAAGGTGTTCGACGACGTATATCGTTCTCACTAGCCGTTGACTGCCCCCACCTTACCCTCGTCGAAATGGAACACCAACACTCGGAGTCGCACCAGCGGTCCGAGGCATCTCAATCGACGCAGGAGGGGCGAGTCCGACTCGCCACGAGCGCAACACTCCATTGTCTCGCCGGGTGTGGTGTGGGTGAAGTTATCGGCGTGATCGTGGGGGTCGCTTTGGGTCTGACGCGGTTTGCCACCATCGCTCTTGCCGTGTCCCTGGGCTTCGTGTTCGGATTCGCAACTTGGACTCATCCCGCTCTACCGTGCCGGCTACACCATGCGGAGGGCCTTCAAACAGGTCTTGATCGCCGAGGGCTTGAGCATCGCCGTGATGGAGACATTTGAAGTTCTCGTGGAGGTCTATACCCCGGGAGTGATGAGCTCCGGACTCAGTAGCCCCATCTTCTGGCTCGGCATGGGCCTCGCCCTTTCGGCCGGGTTCATCGCCGCATGGCCTGTGAACTATTGGCTGGTGGGCAAGGGCATCCGGCACGTGCATTAGAAGGCTCATGAAGGAGTACACGGGGCCGTGCTGCGGACGATCAAACCGGCTCGAGCGTGTCCAGCATCCAGGGCATGAGCTCGGATATGGTCGGATGGATGAGCACTGACTTTCGGTAGGTGCTGCACGGCAGTCCGCTATGCATGTAAACCGCGAACATATTGACGATCTCGTCGCCGCCGGGTCCGAGGATCGCGGCGCCCAGAATCTGATCCGTATCGCCATCGACCAGGAGCTTGGCGAACCCGAGCGTTTCCCCCATCTCCTTGGCCCGGTTGATTGTAGACATCGGTTTTGTGGCCTTTAAGACGTTGTGCCCCTTCGCAATCGCCTCCTTTTCGGTCATTCCGACACGACCGAGTGCGGGATCGATGAAGAGCGCGTACACGGGGATCCGGTCCGATAACTTCCTGGTGCCACCGCGCATCTGGTCGAGGACGATCTCGGCGTCGTTGACCGACGTATGGGTGAAGGCGCCGTGTCCGTTGATATCGCCCAGGGCGAAGACACCCTCGGCGCTGGTCCGGCAAAAATCGTCGACCTCGATGAACCCACGTTCGTCGAGCTGGATACCGGCCGCTTCAGCGTTGAGCAAGTCCGAGTTCGGGACTCGTCCCACAGCGACGAGCAGGTGGGAGCCGGTCAGAAGACGCTCCTCGCCGCCCTGTGCGATCGTGACCGCTAGGCCAGCGGCATCGGGGTCGACACGCACCACGCTCGAGTCCAGACAGAACTCGATGCCTTCCAGTTCGAGAATGTCCTTGATCGACTCCGCAACATCGGCGTCCTCTCGAAATACGAGTTGAGGTCCCCGCTCGATAACCGTGACCCGCGCGCCGAATCTTCGGAAGATCTGACTGAATTCGAGTGCGATGTAACTCCCTCCCAGGATGATCAGGTGCTCCGGCACCTCGGTCAGCTCGAGGACTCGGCCGTTATCCAGCCATGGAACGGTTTCGAGTCCTGGAATATCGGGGACGCGGGGTCGTGCTCCGCCGTTGATGTAGATCCGATCGGCGGTGATGACTTCGTCGCCCACACGAATCTGCCGCGGACCCTCGAAGCGACCCCACTCCTCGATCAGCGATACGTTCTCCGCCGACGAGATCCACGAAACCATCGCGGTGTTGTCGCGAATGGCGTTCATGCGCGCCCGTACGGTGTCGAAGTCTATTTCTACCCCATTGGGTTGGATGCCGTACTCCGGTGCACGCCGGACCATGTGAGCGACCTTCGCGCTAGCCACGAGTGCCTTGGTAGGGGTGCAACCTGTGTTCACGCAGGTGCCGCCTACCCGATCTCCTTCAATGACGGCGATCGAGTCCCCCGTCGGCAGGAGGTCACCCAGCAGGGTGCCCGTTGCTTGGCCAGTTCCGAGTATCACGTGCTGGAAATTACGCATGGGTCACACCACTCCGTAGGCTAACATGGCGTCGGCGACCTTGATGAACGCCGCGATGTTCGCGCCCTTCACGTAGTCGATGTAGTCGTCGCCGGACGTCCGGCCGTGCTCCGCGCAACGGTCGTGGATGCCGGTCATGATGTCGAGCAGGAGCTTCTGGAGCTCCTCTTCCTTCCACGTGATACGTGCGGAGTTCTGGCTCATCTCGAGGCCGGAGACGGCTACGCCGCCGGCGTTTGCGGCCTTGCTGGGGGCGAAGAGGATCCTCGCCTCGGTGAAGGCGTGAATTCCGTTCTGCTCGGTCGGCATGTTGGCGCCCTCGGAGACGCCGCGGATCCCGTTCTTGATGAGGACCTTCGCCTCCTCGGTCGAGATCTCGTTCTGCGTGGCGCAAGGGAAGGCGAGATCCGCCTCGACGTCCCAGGGCCGGCCCGCCTGGTGCGCGCAGCCGAACTCCTCGGCGTATTCGCTCAGGCGACCACGCCGGACGTTCTTGAGGTCCATCACCCAGGCCAACTTCTCCTCATCGACACCGTTCGGGTCGTAGATGAAACCACTCGAGTCGGAGAGCGTGACGACTTTGCCGCCCAGTTGGTTGATCTTCTCCACGGCGTACTGCGCGACGTTTCCGGAACCGGACACGAGGCAGCGCTTACCCTCCACCGAATCCTTCACGTTGGTGAGCATCGACTCCATGAAGTACACCGTTCCGTAGCCGGTCGCCTCGGTGCGAATCGGGCTACCGCCGAACTCCATGCCCTTACCGGTGAGCACCCCGACGAAGCGGTTCGTCAGTCGCTTGTACTGTCCGAAGAGGTAGCCGATCTCGCGCGCTCCCACGCCGATGTCGCCGGCGGGTATATCGGTGTCCTCGCCGATGTGCCGGTAGAGCTCGTTCATGAAACTCTGGCAGAAGCGCATGACTTCGCGAGGGGACTTGCCTTTCGGATTGAAGTTCGCGCCACCCTTGGCGCCGCCCATGGGCAGACCGGTTAGGCTGTTCTTGAAGGTCTGCTCGAAGGCCAGGAACTTGAGGATGCTCTGGTTCACGCTCGGGTGGAAGCGGAGGCCTCCCTTGTAAGGGCCGATCGAATTGTTGTTCTGCACGCGCCAGCCCCGTTGCACGCGGATGTTCCCGTTGTCGTCCTCCCAACAAACGCGGAAGCTCACCACGCGATCCGGCTCGGCGATACGCCGCAGGATCTGCTCGTCGTGGTAGACCTCCTTGTCGGCGATGTAGTCGAAGACGTTGCTCGCCACCTCGTAGACGGCCTGCTGGAACTCTATCTCTCCGGGATTACGCCTCTTCAGGCCCTCCATGAACTGCTCGAGATTGACGTGATCCGATATGGCCATGGGATTCCCTCTAAGGAGGCCCGAGCGTGGCTCCCGCCGGGGCGGGAGGAGCCGTCGCGGACCGTCGCCGGCAAGAAAATAGTGAGAAGAATCCGGTTCACCAGACGCTAGGCCGTGGTAACCCCACGCGGGCTTGCCCGAGTGGCCGAGCGACACCTAGGATCCACAGATCCCCCCAAGGTATTCGGCAAATGCTTTCTGTTGGTCAATGAGTGCAGCCAAGGGCTCGATCTCTTACACTCCCGAATTGCCGAGGATTAAGTGGCGAACACGACAACGAGTGGCGCGGCGAGCGCTACGTATGTGGACGATCCCGGCTTCGCGGCGCGGATCCGGGTGCGCGATGCCCAGGCGCTCGAAGAGGTCGTTCGCCGCTATCTCCCTCAGATCCTCCGTGCCGCCCGCGGTGCCGGCTTCGCCCCTCAACTCGCCGAGGACGTCGCGCAGGACACCTTCGTCACCTTCGTCGAGACGGCGCCCCGATTTGAGGGCCGGTCCCACGTCCGGACCTGGCTGTTCGGGATCCTGTACAAGAAGATTGCCGCAGCACGGCGGAGTCTGGGGCGAGACAACGAGATGGACGACATCGAGGAGGTCTTCGAGCAGCGGTTTGATAACACCGGGAGCTGGACGCGGCCCCCGCGCCCGGTGGACGCGGAGGTCTACGATGCCGAGGTGCGGCAGGGAATTGACGGCTGTCTGGACCGGGTTCCGACGAACCAGCGGATGGCCTTTGTCCTGCGTGAGATCGAAGGAATGGACACCCAAGAAATGTGTAAGATTCTGGAGGTCACGCGCACAAACCTAGGAGTCCTTCTGCATCGCGTCCGTAATCGCCTGCGTGATTGCCTGGAAGCCAAAGGGATCGAGCCATAGTCACATGCTGAACTGTAGAGAAGTGTCGCGCCTCATAGCCAGCGATGAGCTGGCCGACGCCGTATGGTCAGACCGGGCTCTTGTCCGGCTTCACCTCCTGATGTGCCGCCATTGCAGGGGTTATGCGGCCCAGCTTCGAGCCATCGGGGCCGCTTCACGGGAACGATGGGACTTGGGCGTGCCCGACAGAGCAGCCTTCGAGAAGCTCCAGAGCTCGATCCTGGAGCGATGCCTGGATGCGTCGGACGAGGACGCATCGGACGTGGATGTTGAGGACGGAAGCGATCGCGGCCCCGAACCTCCAGCATCCCAGACCGACCCGCAGTAGACGCTGACGAACATTCGGCTGCCCACGACCGTGAACAGCGAGTCCCGCGGGTGTTTCGGCGGTTCGAAGAGCGTTACGAGGTCCAGCTCAAAGGCGTGCATCCGGACCAGTACAAGTGCGGACTCAACCTCCTCCACTATCTAGCCCTGAGGCAGCACGACGTCAGCGAGCTCCAGGGGGATCTCGGAGCACTGGGCCTCTCCCGCCTGGGCCGCGCCGAGCCTCACGTGCTCGCCAGCGTCCGGCGCTGACGTTGGAGAATCCGGACCCCGAGGAGGTCGGGCGCTCGGTGGGGAAGCGACTGGGCCGCTATCGGCGCTCCTAGGGGGGCTTCAGTCACCGCGGGCCACTCGACGAGCCACTCAGAAAACAATCTGTAAGATCTTGGAGCCTGCGCGCACAAACAACGAAGGCTCGAGGAATCGATCATGGAATTGCGCGCTGAGCGCCAAAGGAGGGGAGATATGACGAAGCAGGCCGCGTGGAGTCGCAGGAAGTTCGTAGGCGCGACCGCCGGAATACTTACGGGCGTGGGAGTGGTCGGAGGGGGCCTTTGGCTTCGCGGTCGAGGCTCGCCGGTGGAGACGGGAGAGGAGGATCGCGAGGCGGGGGCCAATCTGCCACCCAGGGTCGTGGGTCTACGGACGTCCGGCGGAAACTTCCGCTTCGATCCAGCCGGACTGCGTATCGAACCCGGAACTGACGTCATTTTCTTGAACATGGGAGACTTTCATACGGCCACAGCCTTTCATCCAGACTACGGCCACTTGCTGGGCGGAGACGTCCCACTCCGCATCCCGGATGGGGCGGAGCCATGGCACTCGGGGATGCTCGGCCTGACCGACGGGACACAATTCGAGCACACCTTCACAGCGGAGGGGGTCCACGACTACTTCTGCCAGCCCCACTACGGCTTCGGCATGGTTGGCCGCATCATCGTGGACGCAGGTCCTAATAGGCCGCTGCCGGTGGCACGCCCACTGTCCGAGTTGCCCAAGAGCGCGCAAAAGCAAATGCCTGCGGTCGAGACGATCATGGGTGCAGCGGGGCGCTCCTTCGAATGGGCGGCTCGACTGAACGGCGTGCTCTACCTCGTCGCGAACGGAATGGAAGCGGGGGCGGCAGCACAGCGCGCCGTGGACGAGATGGAGGCAGACGAGACGCTCCGCGTGCTAGTGAAGGCCGCTGGAAAGCGGCATGCGTTAGCCGCCGCCACAGATCGATTCCTGGAAGGCGTCGTGAACGCCGGAGATTACGAGGACCTGGTCGCTCGATCCGATGCCGTAAAAGCTGAGTTGCGCGCGAACCATCTGTAAGATTCTGGAGATTGCCTGCACTAACGTGGGAGTGCTGATGCACGGGGGCCCGGACGCGCCAGTAGGCGATTCGAAGGGCAATGCTGCACAGCTTTCGATCACTCAACGGAAAAACTGGAGATAAAGATGAAGAACTCGACGAAACTCCTCTATGGGCTTGGGTTCGCGACCGTACTCGGTGCGACAACGGCCTTTGCCACGGTGCGTTCTGTTGACCACCGCACGGCAGACACTCCCGAAGCCAGCATCCCCGAGGCCACGAACGGAATGTGGCGACTCGAGGCCACAGGCGTCCGGATCATCGGTGGCTACGGAGACAACTTCGCCTACGACGGAAAGAACGTCCGATGGTTGGACGGGAAGGCGCAAATCGAGCTGGATCCAAGCAACGGAACCGGACAGATCGTGATTGAAGTCGAGACCACGAGAGAGTCAGGTCCTATCCGATACTCGAAGGACACCAACTGGAGTGGAACGATTCGTATTGTCCAGCAGCTCAACACGCGTGAGATGGAGGGTGCGAGAATCGTGGAGGACCAGATGCTCCACGGGGACAGCGGGAACGAGGCTCCGGTAATGCCCACCCTTTACAACTACTTCGCCACCTGGGGCCCGTCCAAGATCTGGGTGAACGGTGAGGAGGTGGTACCGATGGTGGGCAGCCACACGATGTTCAGCGAGCAGGCCCGTGGCCCGGACGGAAGCATCAAGAACGGCTCTGGCATGCTGTACTCGCCGATGGCCCCAGTCAAAACCGGGTTTGTGAGTCCGGATCAGACGGAGTTCCACTTCGTCGCACACACCATGCAGCCGGACCAGAACAACTTCCCGCCGCACACGGCGTGGATCCATCTGCACTTCTCGAATGTGCGTGTTCTGGAGAAGCCTGACGGTGTGCAGATTCCGCGGCAAGTGGATCGGTAGGGCATCGCGTGTCACCGAGGCGGTGGAGGAGATCCTGGAGGACTTCCCACGGGCAGGGTCGGCATCCAGCGAGCTCATCGCAACACCGTGATCCGGTCAGTACCCCTGACCGAGTCCACCATGACGCGGCCAGTCGAGAACAGGCGTGCACCTCCTTGCTTGGAGGCTGAGTTGAGGTTCTAGTTGCGTTGCTTGGAGGAAGCCCCCGGGGGTGCCCGGGGGTGTGCTCCTCCCTCGAGGCTCCGGGCTGGATCAGCCCCTTTCCATCTACCTGATGCCTTTTGTCACGGAACGAGCGACAGACATGGATTATCCGATGCACCCGGAGTTGAAGGTGGGAAACACTTTT
>JADFNK010000005.1 GCA_022563405.1 Gemmatimonadota bacterium
TCCCCCCGCGAGGGCAACGGCGATGCGGTGGCTCTCGACAGAACTAGGCCGATCGGAGGACACCGTGGGGACATAGAGAATGCCGGGTCTGGACGCTTCGAATACTCTTTGCAACGTGGCCGTCACCTCGTCTAGGTCCACGATATGACGGGTCTCCTCGCCGATGTTCTCCATCTTCGCGTCGAGCAAGTCCGCGGCCAAGCGGGCTCTTTCGGCCAGGCCGGAGTGGGGATCTCCGCCGCCCGCAAGGTTCACGATGGCGATCCTGTGACCCTGGGCCCGGTGTTTGGATAGGACCCCTCCACACCCCATCTCCAGATCCCCTGGCCGAGCCCCCACTGCCACAACCGTAGGCGCGGCGTCGGTCTCCACCGGACCTGTGTATTCACGGATTCGGGCTAGCACATCCTCCGGGTCGATCGGCTTCGTGAAGTGATGGTTGGCGCCCGCCCGGAAAGCTGCATCGATGAGCAACTCGTTCGACGAAGCGCTGACGAACATGATGGGGAGATCGGGATACTTCTCCCGGCCTGCTTGGATGACCTCGATGCCGTCCTTACCGGGAAGCATCAAGTCCACGATCGCACAAACCCATTCCCTGGAGACGATCAGAGCCGCACCGATGTCACCGTCGATAGCCGTCGTCACCTCGAAATCACCGGCCTGCCCGATGACCGCCTTCATCAAATGGGCGTCCATGGCGTCGTCTTCGACCAGAAGGATGGCGGGGCGATCTCCCGGGCTGTGCTCACTCACGCGGTTCAGCGCTCCTCATGTTACCGTTTGCGTCTTAGCACAGAATTTCAGGTGTGCCGATGTAGATATCTGTGCGCTTAAGCTATGACTGATGATCCAGGCGGTTCGATGCCCGGAGTAGGACACTATCGGGAGCGAAACTCTCCCACGAATTGCACCGTGAAACCCAAGAGGAGCAGGGCCCAGCCCAGGAGTTTTGCCCAAAATGCAATCTTGGGGCGGGAGATTCCTCGACGCAGAATCAGGTAGCTGCTCTCCACACCAGCCCCAATGGTTGTCGCTGCAATGATCAGAGCGCCGAGGATGTCCAGAATTAGACCCCAAGCCGCCCACGTCAACACCCAGAAACTCCGGAATCGTCGGCAGGGTTCTCAAAGTTTCGCGTGGCCGGGGCATTGGCGCACGGCATTGAGGCCAACCACATGAGCGCGGTAGGAAAACATCACTACATACCCTCCCTGGTGTCACCGCCAGGGGGGCATAGCGGCGGGTACGAAAAAGGAAACTCTCGGTCGGGATTTACACGCCGAGTGTCACTTGGTCAAGCTGCCTTGCCCGGTGGCCTTATCAGGCCGGAGCTCGAAAATTGCGGCGAAGCCAACTCCCTTGTAGCACCCATACACCCCAAGGCACCTACGCCCTCAGGGAGACGACTTGTGGAGCCGGGTCCTTCCTAGTGGGCCGCGCCCTCGAGGGCCTGGAGAATCCAAGTGTCCTCACGCTCATCAGGAAGCAACTCGAAAGTCCCCGAGAGGCCACCTCCCTTCTAGTACCTCCAAGAGCCCCACATCCACACACCCCCCGAGGCCCCTACATCCTCACGGAGACGATCCGCGGCGAAGCCGTGGAGCGAAGCGGCAGCGAGCGCCGGCGGAGTGAGGGTGTAGGGGCTTCGGGGCGCTCGGAAGCCTCGGGATGCAAGAGAAGCTTCGGAAAGCCAAATGGTTCGCTGTCTACGAGCGCGGATGCGACCGCCGGTACACCTGCCTCAGCCTCTCCTTGGACGTATGCGTATACACCTGCGTCGTAGACAGCGACACGTGCCCCAGGAGCTCCTTGACCGCCATGAGGTCAGCCCCCGCGTCGAGGAGGTGCGTGGCGAAGCTGTGACGCAAAGAGTGCGCGCTCAGTCCGACACCCGGGGCCGCATCGTCCAGAAAACGTCGGACGACGGTCTGGATGGACCGTCTCGAGAGCCTTTTCCCCACCGGATTGAGGAGCAGGGCCTCACGGTCCGGCATCGTAGATGCCGCCTGTACTTCGAGGCGGCGAGGTAGGTACCGGCCGACGGCCCTTCTTGCCGACCCGGTGACGGGTACGAGTCGCTCCTTGCTTCCTTTGCCCAGCACCTTGGCGTGTCCTCGTCGAAGATCGAGGTCCGAAAGGTCGAGACCGTGAAGTTCCGACAGCCGGAGGCCACTCCCGTACAAGAACTCGAGGATGACCAGGTTCCTCGTCCCTCGAAAGGTATTCTCCGCCGCACGGGCCTCGGCCCTCGAGAAGACTCCTTCGATATTTGCCGCGGTCGCGTGCCCCGGAAGACGCTTCTCCACCCTGGGCGACCTCAGCGTCCTCGCCGGATCACTCGCCACTCGGTCCTCGAGATGAAGGAACCGGTAAAACGTACGTACGGCCGACAGCTTCCGGGCGACGGTACGGCGGGTCAGTCCTTTCCTGTCACACCACCCCATGAAGGCGCGGAAATCGGTTCGCCCCACGGTCCCCCATGCCCATTGGTCCGCCCCGTAGTGATCGTCGAGAAAGACCCCCAGATCCTCGAGATCCTTCCGATAGGATACGACGGTCCGAGGCGACAGCCGTCGCTCCGACTCGAGATGCTCGAGAAAGCGGGAGACGTCGGCGTCCACGTCCACTACGTCTACGTCCGGCCCACCAGGCCGCCCGCTGGACTCTGGATCCCACTCGCCTCCATCCAGGCCCTGAAGTCCGTCTCGGCGCGCTCGGCCAGCATCTCCCTCTTCTGGGCCTTGTTCTTCACACGCTGCTTGAGCGGGTCGACGAGTCCCCAGTTCGAGTTCATGGGTTGGAAGCGGTCGGGGGCGCTCTCCCGGAGGTACCGGAACAGCCCACCGAGCATCGTGGTGGGTGGAGGCACGACCGGGGGCTCTCCTCGTAGGACCCGACCTAGGTTGATGCCCGCCAGAATGCCACTGGCCGCCGACTCGGTGTACCCTTCCACCCCCGTGAGCTGGCCGGCGAAAATCAGGTCTGGCCGTTCTTTGAGCGATCCGTGAGGTGTCAAACAGGCGGGGAAGTTCAGATAGGCGTTGCGATGGATGGAGCCCCACCGAAGGAACTCGCAGCGCTCGAGGCCGGGAATCAACTGGAAGACACTTTTCTGCGCTCCGGTACGCAGCCGTGTTTGGAAGCCCACGAGATTCCACATCTGCCCGGCGCGATCCTCTCGCCTGAGCTGCACGACGGCGTAGGGCCGCGCTCCGCTCCTTGGGTCGGTCAGCCCGATCGGTTTCATGGGGCCGAAGCGCGGCGTGTCCTCCCCTCGTGAGGCCATGACCTCGATCGGAAGGCAGCCCTCGAAATAGGGTACGGCGTCCCAGTCGGGCCCCTCGTACACGTCCCCCGCCAGGAGTGCTTCAATGAATACGAGGTATTCCGTCTTGTCCATCGGGCAGTTGAGGTAGTCGCTGTCTTCTTCGAAGCGGCCGGCCTCAAAGACGATGCTCTCATCCAGAGAATCACGGTGTACGATCGGTGCGATGGCGTCGTAGAACGCGAGCCCCTCGTCGCCCAGAGCACGTTGGATGGCCGAACTCAGCGCGTCAGACGTCAGCGGCCCCGTGGCCACGATCGCCGGACCCTCGGGAAGCTCTCCGCCCTCTTCCCGGACGACCTCGATCCCCGGATGAGAATCGACGGCATGGGTCATCGCCTCTGAAAAAAGCTGCCGGTCGACCGCCAACGCCGAACCGGCGGGCACGGACGTCGCATCAGCGCAGTCCAGAAGAACGGAGCCAAGGGCCCGCATTTCCCTCTTGAGCTGGCCGTGTGCGTTCGTCGGATGCACGCTCTTGAAGGAGTTCGTGCAGACCAACTCGCCCAGGTTTTCACTCTGGTGAGCCTCGGTTCCACGCACCGGGCGCATTTCGACCAGGGTGACGTCGTGCCCGGCGTTCGCCAGTTGCAGCGCGGCCTCACATCCGGCGAGGCCACCCCCGACCACCATAACACGATCGCTCATCGGCTCATCCGTTCCGCGGTCCCCGGAGGTGGCGTCCCGTCGTGCACTGCTGCCTCTATTTCTTTGCCTTACTCTTGCGCCTCGACTTCTTTCTCTTCGCCGCGTCGACGAGCATCGGCACCGCCTCTTCCATGGTGAGTTCGTCTGGCTCCATGCCTTTGGGCAGACTCGCGTTCGCCGTGCCGTCGGTCACATAAGGGCCATATCGGCCGGAGAGAATCTGTATGTCATCCCCCGTTTTCGGGTGGGCTCCGAGCTCCTTCAGGACCGTTCGCCCACCCTTCTTCTGGTTGAGGAGCGCGACGGCTTCGTCGACGGAGACCGTGAACATTTGATCTTCGTTCGCCAAGCTCGCGAACTTCTTACCTCGCCGCACAAAGGGGCCGTAGCGGCCCAACCCGGCCACGACTTCCTCACCGGTCTCCGTATCGGTACCCACCGTTCGTGGCAGCGAGAGCAGGCGTAACGCATGAGCGAGTTCCACGGTCTCTGGCTCCGTGCCCTTGGGCAGACTGGCCCTCTTGGGCTTTGCACCGTCCTCTACCTCACCGAGCTGAACGTAGGGCCCGTAAGGCCCGACCCTCGCGTACACCGTGAGGCCTGTGACCTCGTCGACTCCGACCACGTGGTCCTCGGATGTACCGTCGATCGGGCGGGTCCCCTTACAGTCCGGGTAGGCCGAGCAGCCCAGGAATCGGCCGAAGCGATTCCACCGAACCTGCATCGGCTCGCCACACACGTCGCACGTCTCCCCCTCGGCGGCCAGGATTTCCTTGATGATTTCTTCGGACCGTGCCTCGCCCCGTTGGAGTTGGTCCAGAAAAGGTGGATAGAACTCAGCGAGGAGCGTCCGCCATTCGATTTCGCCCTCCTCCACGCGATCCAGCTCACTCTCCATCCGACTCGTGAACTCTACGTCGAAGATGTCGGGAAATACCCGGACGAGCAGCTTCGACACCGTGTCGCCGAGCGGAGTCGGATGAAACCGCCGGTCCTCATAATCGACGTAGCCACGGTCCTGAATCGTCGAGATGATCTGGGCGTAGGTGGATGGCCGGCCGATTCCCAGGGCCTCGAGCTCCTTCACGAGAGAGGCCTCACTGAAGCGCGGAGGCGGCTGCGTGAAGTGCTGGGCCGGGTCGATGCCCTTCACAAGCGCAGAGTCGCCCACATCCATGTCCGGAAGCGCTGGGACGTCACCGAGAGGACGGTGATCACCCGCCTCGGTCGCCTCTACGTAGAGTCGGGTGAAACCCTGGAACTTCAGGATGGACCCCGTGGAACGGAACCGATACCCGGACCGATCCGGTCCATCTTCGCTCGTCAGATCGAACTCGATCGTGGTCGTGTCATACAGGGCCGGCGCCATCTGGCCGGCAACGAAGCGAAGCCAAATGAGCTCATAGAGCCGCGCCGTGTCGTCCTCGAGGAACTGGCGCGCGTCATCGGGATGGAGCGTCGGGTCGGTCGGCCGTATCGCCTCGTGGGCATCTTGTGCCGCCTTCTGTTGCTTGCCACCCCAGAGCCGGGGTGACGGAGAGACGTAGTCCTCACCGAACTCCCCCTTGATCCATTTTCGGGCGGCCTCTACCGCAACGGGAGCGACCCGGGTGGAGTCGGTTCGCATATACGTGATGAGCCCGACCGCGCCACGCCTGCCGATTTCGATCCCTTCATACAGTCTTTGCGCCGTGGACATCGTTCGCCGGGCCGAGAAACGGAGCCGTTTGGACGCTGCCTGCTGAAGCGTAGAGGTCGTAAAGGGCGCCACCGGATTCTTTCTTCGCTCGCGGCGCTTCACCTCCGCGGCTATGAAGGCGACGTCCTGAACCGTCGCCACGACGGCCCGGGCCTGTTCCTCATTGTCCAGCGCGAACGCCTTGCCGTCGATCTTGTGGAGCCGCGCTTCGAACGCCTGTTCCTCCTTTTCCAGCCGGGCCGTAATGGACCAGTACTCGACCGGCTGGAAGGCCACGATCTCGTCCTCCCGCTCACAGATCAGTCCGAGCGCCACCGTCTGAACCCGGCCAGCCGAAAGTCCGGGCCTGATCGGCTTCCACAGGAACGGACTCACTTGATATCCCACCAACCGATCCAGAATTCTACGTGCCTGCTGTGCTTCGACCTTGTTCAGATCCAAGGCCTCCGGGGACTTGAGAGCTCTTTCCACGGCACCTTTGGTGATTTCGCGAAAGGTCACCCGTTCGAAGCGGCTGCGGTCGTCTTCGAAACCGAGGTGGTAAGCGACATGATACGCGATCGCTTCGCCCTCCCGATCCGGGTCGGTGGCGAGGATGACACTTTCGGCGTTCTTCGACTTGCTCTTGAGCTCCTTGAGGATCTTCCCCTTCCCACGGATCGTCTCGTACTTGGGCTCGAAACCGTTCTCGACGTCGACCCCGAGTTCCTTCTTGGGCAGATCCCGCACGTGCCCGATGGAAGCGGCCACTTCGTACTCAGAGCCCAGATAGCGCCTGAGCGTCCTGGCTTTGGCCGGGGATTCGACAATAACCAGCTTCATGTTTTTCCTTCTCGTGTCATCGGTTGGGCTCTTCCTTCGGTTGGGCTAGTCATCGGTTCGTCCAATTCTTCGGCCTACCATTTCTCTATTTCTTCGCCTTCGGGTCAGGCTCACGCTCCATCAGCTTCAGGATCTCATCTGCCAACTCCGGCGGACCGTACTGCTCTGAGTCCAGGCTATACCGAGCACGACTGTACGCGGTCTCTCGGCCAAGCAACAGCATCGCGGCCTGCTCCGTCACGCCCTCCCCATCGAGGAGAGGGCGGGTGGGCCCCTGCTCCGACGCCCTGCGCACGGCGACCGCCAGCGACACCTTGAGCCAGATACTCATGGTATTTTCCGTTACCATCTTCCAGGCTCCGGGCTGGGCCGGCCAGCCACCTCCCGAAGCCACCACCGTATTGCTCCGCGCCAACAGGTCCTCGGCGACGCCGGACTCGAGACGGCGAAACTCCGCCTCGCCGTCCTCTGAGAAAATCCGAGAGACGCTTTTTCCTGCGCGTGCAGCGATCACAGTGTCGAAGTCTCGAAAGTCCCAGCCCAATCGTGATGCCAACTCCTTGCCGGTGCTGGATTTTCCACTGGCCATGAAACCGACCAACAAAACTCTTTCGGGCATATCATCGTTCACCATATCCACGCTCGCCGAGGTACGCGATGTACGACTCGAAGTTCCGTCGCACCTCGCTCATGGCGTCCCCACCAAACTTCTCGAGAAACGCGTCCGCCACCACGAGAGCCACCATGGCCTCGCCTACCACGGCCGCCGCGGGCACCGCGCATACGTCGCTGCGCTCTACGGCCGCATCCGCGGCCGATCCATCACGCATGTCGACGCTGGGCAGGCGCTTCCTCAGCGTCGAGATCGGCTTCATCGCCGCCCGCACGACCAGCGGCTCACCGGTGGTCATGCCCCCTTCGAGCCCGCCCGCCCGGTTGGATGACCGCCCGATGCCACCCGCTCTTCCGGCCGATTCATCGGTCACGATCGGGTCGTGAACCTCAGATCCGGGACGGCGCGCGCCCTCGAAGCCCACGCCGATCTCCACTCCCTTGATCGCCTGGATCGACATCATGGCGCCCGCCAGGCGACCATCCAGCCTGGTGTCATAGGAGACGTAGCTGCCGAGGCCGGCAGGGAGGCCGCGGACGACCACTTCGAAGATGCCGCCCAGCGTATCACCCTCCTCCTTGGCCTGGTCGATCGCCGTGATCATGAGCGAGGCTGCCTCGTCGTCCAAAGTACGAAGTGGTGAAGCGTCGACCGCGCTGTTCAGATCCTCGGGCAGCTCATCAGGCACCCGTGCCTCGACGGCCCCGATGGAGGTCACGTGACTCCCGATGCCAATCCCGAAATCGGCGAGCAATTTCTTACACACCGCGCCGCAGGCGACGCGGGCAGCCGTCTCACGGGCGCTGGCCCGCTCGAGGATATCCCGCGTGTCGCGCCGGTCGTACTTCAACAGCCCCACGAGGTCTGCGTGGCCAGGCCGCGGTAGGTAGAGCGATCTCAATGCCTTGGGGTTGCCGTCCGGATCGGGAGGCAGAGGTGACATCGCCTCCAGCCAGTTTTCGGAATCCCGGTTCCAGATGATCAGCGCAAGGGGTGATCCAAGCGTCTCTCCCAAGCGCACGCCCGAGATAACCTCGGCGCAGTCGGATTCGATCTGCATGCGCCGGCCACGCCCGTATCCACCCTGACGGCGTTTGAGATCGGGATCCACGTCGCGGACCATCTCGAGCGAGAGTCCGGCCGGTAGGCCCTCCAGCAACGCCACGAGACCTCGCCCGTGGGACTCCCCCGCAGTTCGGAACAACAGTCGCTTCATCGAGCGTTTCTCAATCTCCAGGATGGATCATCGTGCGTAGAACGGCCCGCAACCATAAAAGGGAACCCCGGTGGGCGTCTACCCACCGGGGTCCATCCCCTTCACAACAAGCGGGGGCCAGCTAGAAGGCTGTCCGAAAACAGCCTTCAGGTCAGAGTCAGTTCCTCGTCGGGTGGAGGCTGAGCACGTCGCTCTTTCGAACGTCAACGACGACCACGCCGCCGATGTCGGTGATCGCGATCAGCTTCACCACGATGCACGCATCCTCAGTAGGTGGGCCGGCCGCCGGGTGAGGCGACGCGAAATTCCCACCTGCGAAGATTTCCACAGCCTCACCGATGTTGGCTCCAAACTGGTCCAGCACAGCCTTCGTAGCACACGTCAAGCCTGTGTTGTCTCCCGGGAACGGGAGCACTGCCCTGAGGGGCCCGGACGGGATGTCCCTGATGAAGATGCGACCCGTCGGGAAGGTTGGGTTGAACGTGTCGAGAATCTCGATGGCCCCATCGCCGGAGCCGACGAAAGCCATATGGGTGTCCGGCTGATAAAACCCTGTCGGGTTGTCCACAGACTGCACGTTCGCGTGCAGAGGATGGAGCACGGCCCCGGATCCGCCGGGCGTGATGACCGTACTACCCTGAACTTGGAGATCGTTGCTGAAGAAGGTCGCCACCGCGCTACCGAGTACCACCCCGAGCGTGCCGTCGTAATTGAGGCCGATACCGCGCACGGTCTCGCTGCGGTTGATCATGAGGTCGGCGACCTGGATGGCCCCGCTGATCACGTCGGTAGTGGCGTTGTACATGATGACGCGGCCGACGGGCTGGACCGCACCCTCACCGAAGACGACCCATCTGCCGTTCCCCGAGGCCGTCACGAACGTCGTATCGGAAAAGCCGATGTTCTCAACACTCCACTGCCCTGAGCGGATGATCACATCACTACCGAGGGCCTGAATTCCCGCACCTGCAGCGGCGGGGGACACGTCGGTAAAGCTCAGGACATCAAGCCGGTCCCCTGGCGTGTGATCCCCGATGAAGATGTCGTCACCCATTCCCGTCGGCACCGCCCCAACGATGTTGGCATGTGCCACACCTGTGAACGCGTCGCTCTCAATCATCGCCGCGTGCTGAACAAAGAGTGTGACCTCGGTGTCCGGCAGGCCGGGGAATACCTCAGCCTTACGAATCGTTCCGAAATCCCCGAGTAACGACGTCTTCGTCGAATAGAGGACCCGGCCCGTGAAATCGACCGCGACGAACTGCGGAAGATCAGAGAACCCTGGGGGTGTGGCGTCTGGGAGGAACGTGACCTTATACGCGACTTGCGATTGATCGTCCAGGCTCTCCTCCACGTCGAACAGCACAACATCGGGCGTGAAGAGGCGCCGTCCTACATCCTGGACGGGCACCTCGCTGCCGTCCGTGGCACCCAGGTAGATCATGTCGATGTTGGCGCCCCCGGAGTTCGCCACGAGGAGCGTGTCCTCACCTCTGTTCATCGTGAGGCCCCACGGTTCGGAACCCACCAGGACGGCCTGCTCGAACGTCTCGTCCAGCAGCCGGAAAACCTCCACTCGACCGTTTTCGATGTTTGTGAGATAGAGTTTCTTGCGGATCGTATCCATGACCGCGTCCGCGATCCCGCCACCCGTCGGCAGCAGGATGGTCCGTCCGGCCACGACAACCCGCGTCAAGCGAGAGCCCGTCCGATTCTCAGCGACGGTGTTGCCAAACAACGAGCCGCAGATGTAGCTAACGAGCGCGGGCTCACCCACGGACGCAGCACAGTTCCCTGCCGCGTCCACCGAATACCCAAAGACCTCGTACACCATCGTGTCGGGAAGTTGGAGTGGGTCGAAGTTGAAGACGGTGAAGTCGAACGACTGTATCACGGTCCCAGTTCGCGGGCTCGCAAAGACCACTTCGTTGGAAATGGCCACGGTGTCTCCGCGCCTCGCTGATATGCCGAGGACGGTATAGCCCGTTCGTGCGACCCCGCTCCCTTGGTTGTCGTCGGCAGATGTGACCACGACGTTGATCAAGTCCTGGAATTCCAGACGGTCATTAGAGGTCGCGGTGACTTGCACGCCTGGTGGGACGGCGTCCCCGGTCGAGGTCGTAGTCACGGTGACCGTGAACGGACCGGCCTGCCCGACGACTCCGAGCGTGTTGGTCGCCCGAGCCGTAATGGTCATGGTACCCGAAACCCCAGACGGAATGACCACGAGGGTATCAACAACCAGCGAATCCAGCACAGGCGAGACCGGCACGAGAATAGTCTCCGTAACGACCCCCGTGATGGTAATCTCGACCTCGCGAACTCCGGCGCCATCTCTGGCTAGGACCCTCAAGCCCAGGGTGAGACCAGACTGAATCAACTCACCACCGACCAAGTTTTCAAACTCTACATGGGGGCCACCCAGAATGAGTGATACTGTATCCGCAGCGGAGTTCCCCAGGACGTCGAATGCCGTAACGATGATCAGAGACGTCTCGAGTATCGTATCGGGCGTCGCCAGCAGGTAACGACTGATGGTCGTGTCGGCGACCTCAGGGAGGAAGTTCACCGTCTTGGACACGAAGCGGGTGACCACGGTAGCGGTACCCAGACTCGCATCCCCGCGCAACGCCAACCCTTCGAAGACGACGCTCGTAACTCCGGCATCGTCGGAGATGGTGGCCGTCACCAACACTGAGTCTCCCAACGGTATTGCGGCAATCGAGACCGATGATGGGACGTCGATCGTGACGGTTGGAACGTCGCCGCTCTCGGCCTGGCCAAGCGTGAAGTCCACAAAAAGATTATCGCCCTGGCACGCAGCGAAGAGGATACCCATCAAGAGTCCCCCCGCCAAAGCTCTCAGGGGGGTCTTACGCGTGTAGCTCGTCACGTGGCGCGTATCGGTTCGTTCACGCTCCATTATATCTCCCTTGCGTACCGGATCTTCGATTTTTCGCCCTTGATCTGGCGTTCCGTGGTGTGGCCCGAGTCCTTCATTAAGTGCGAGATCCGTGCCAACGGCGGGAAGGCCATCCTCAACACCGCCTACGCACGTCGCAGGCCGGCACCGGAACACACTTTTCCCTCCACCGGCAAAGTTTATTCAATCAGAAAGAGGCGGGGTCGCCTTGTGTGTCTCACTCGGCATGTCCAACACCGCCTAGAAAGATTGCCGTACGATGTGCGGAGTCACCAGGATCATCAGATCCCGCTGTGTCTCCGAAATCGCAGTGGTGCGGAACAAGCCGCCAAGAAGCGGCAGGTTCATCAAGAGAGGGATCCCCGACCGAGTCTCGATACGTTCCGTCACGGTCAGCCCTCCCATGACCACGGTCTCGCCGTCGCGCACGAGCACTCGCGTGGTCACATTCTGAGTCCGGAAAATCAGCCCAATATCCGAGTCCGCGAAGTCCGCTGCCGAACGTTCGACCTCAAGGTCCAGAGAAATATGATCGCCCGTAATGTGCGGCGTGACCGTGAGAATTATTCCCGTCTCCTCGAAGCTTACCGTGGCCGTTGGGAAAGAACCGTCCCCCGCACCTCCGGCCGCCGCATCGATGATGCGGATCGGCGTCCTTTCACCGACCTGAATACGCGCCTCCTGGTTGTCCGTCACCGTGACGGACGGCGCCGCCTGGATATCCGAGAGATTTGAGGCCTCGAGCGCGCTGACGAAGTTGATCAAGGTGTGCCGCCCGATGACCAATGAGGTCAAGAGACGCAACGTGGGGCTCGGGATAAAGGATTCCGCGTTCCCGAGAGCGGCAATCGAATTTCCTCCCAGCGAGAACACGTTCGTACCGATAGGCACGACCTCGATGACGCCATCACCATCGAGATCCGCGGCACCCGGAGCGAGCACGTTGAGCTGGTTGCCCTGCGAGTCCTTCAGATCATAGGAAATCCCAAGCTCCTTCAGATCCGTCCTGTTCACGAAGATGATCTTCGCGGAAATCATGATCTGGGGGGTCGGGGTGTCCAACTCCGTGATGAGGGCATTGACGGCCTCATGCACGCGCCGAATATCCGTAACGACGACCGAATTCTTGCCCACGACCTCTGCCACCTGTCCACGCTCGCTGATGAGCTGCCCGACGGCTTGGGCCACCTCGCCTGACGTCAAGTAGGCGATTGGGTACACCACGGTCTCGAGGGGCTCGATCGTCTCGCGTTCGAACATGTTCTGGATCATGTTGATCTGAATGATGCCGGTTTCACTTTCGGTCCCGACCAGGCCCCGGCTCTGAAGAATTTCCTCCAGGGCGTCATCCCATGCCTGGTCGAGGATGTTGGCCGTGACCACGATATTGGACACGCCGGTGCCCGCGACGATGGATTTACCCGAGAATTCCGAGAAGATGAATAGCACCTCATCAATGGGGATGCCGGGGAAAAAGACACTGATCAAAGCGGCTTCCTGAGTTTGCGCGGCAGCCTCGACAAACGGGGCCGCCCTCGCGACGAACCTCGGATCGAAGACCGGATCGAAGCTCAAGGTCGGGCTTTCCCAGGGAGCAAAAGCTCCAGCCGGATTGTCCAACGAAATACGAACCGCTCCGTTCGACTGCTCGACCGTGTATTCAGTCAGCCCCTCGAGGTCCACCACAACCCGGACAATGTCGTCCGCATACTGGCTGGTGCGGACCGACAGAACCCCGCCACGGTCGATATCCAGAAAGTCTTCCTGGGAGAGCGCGTGCCTCGCATTCAAGAGGTCGACGACGATACGCGGCGGCGACTCCAAGCTGAACGCTCTGAAGGAGACCGAACCGTCGACCGCGACGAGAATATCGGTCCGGTTCAGGTTCGGTACGACACTTACTCCGGTGACCAGCTCGCTGGCCGACAGAAGTAACCCAATCAATAACGTGAGTATCGAAGTCATTAAGGGCCTCCGCCCGATGAAGCGCGTGGTAGCAACATGATTCTCGTTTCGACGCGACCAAATTCCGCGACCTCAACGATCACCTGGTCAACTGCGATGGTCCGGACCGTCACGTTTCCGTTTCCCACGATTTCTCCCTCTCTCATTCGATAGGTCCTTCCAGTCACCTCCAGCGTGATCGTCTCCGGGACGCCAAGAGACGCGGGAATGACCGTTCTCGTGCCTTCACCGATGAGAGCGATGCTCTCACCAGCAAACGGCGAAGTAAGGAGCCCGAAGAGCACCAGAGCCTCGAAACGTGGACCCTCCTCACCACCCAGTAGCGACTTGAATGGGTTGCGACGGAAGTACTCAGGGTATACGAACACCTCTCGCTCAAAGGCCAACGTCAAACTGTCGCCCGGCGACTGTGCGGGGGCGTCCTGCGTGTCCTGGCCCGTGAGTCCCCCCGGATCGAGCCAACCCACCGCGAGGAGGAAGAAACCCGCGCGGACGAACCTGATTCTCACGCGGTCCCACCTCCCCGATCGGAAACGACAAAGGTCTGGAATCATCAGCGCCATAGGTTGCCTACTGGTTGAGCGCGGGAAGATCTTCGCCGAAAAGCGGGATGGTCTCGAGGAAGTCCATCGACGGCCGTGAGTACACACAGTCCAGCTGGAACTGAACCACCATCTGACCCGTGGACTGCAGGATTTGCTCAGACTGAACGAGCACAACGTCACGGATGAACGGAGATTCCTCTAGCTGCTCCCAGAACGTCGTCATAGCGAAGTTGTTCCCTGCCAGTCCTCGAATCTGGAACTCAACCGCCGCCCCCTCGCCCGAGACCTGGAGGATCTCCGTCAACCACGTGAAGTCGGGGAGAGCTCTCGCCACTTCATCCAAGAGATGAGGCCAGACGTACCGAAGGGCGTCGATCTCCTGGATGATATCAACTTTCAGCGCGATCGAGTCCCGCCGAGCCATCAGGCTCTCATTCTGCTGGATCAGGTCCGAATAGTTGCTCGAGTCCTGGACGGCGTCGGCCAACTGCACCTGAACCTCTTCCTGCCGGGAGGAGAGTCCCATGTACCAGTATCCGAGGGTGGCGAGGACCCCGACCACCACCACGACCGCCGCGATCGAGTAGGCATCCAGGGCAAGGCTTCCCAAGCTGGGCATCGACAGCTTCCCCAAGAAACCGCCACCTCCCCCACTCTTGGAGGGGCGCCTTTTCTTGCCGCCGGGCAGAAGATTGACTTCGATCATGTTACCATTTCTCGTTCTCTTACCATTTCTCGTTCCTGCCTAGACAACCCGGAGGGCCAACCCGAGCGGAAGAAGGAGCATGGGCGCCGCTTCTTCCAGGTTGACTGACCCCGAAGCGCCAGGTTGGACCGGGACTTGTTCGAACGGGTTGGCAAGGACCGTATTCAGGTTCATACGATTCCCCAAAGCATCAGCCATACCAGGAATGCGGGCGCCACCGCCACTGAGATAAATGCTCCCCAAGCCTCCACCGTCCTGGCGAGTCATGAGGAAAGCCGACGCCCGTTCGATGCCGACACCCACTTCATCCGCGGCAGACGCCACGAGGGTCGCGAGATCGTCGAGCTGCTCCCGACCCTGAACTACATCCTCGGCCTGCTCCGCAGTGAGTCCCTTCTCCCGCTGCAGGTCCTGACGCACCCTTCTGGACCCGAAGGGGATGTCTCGCGTGAGAAGAGGATTACCGTCCTCGAGGATATTCACGTTGGTGGTCTCGTGCCCAATGTTCACCAGCGCCACGATTCCCTTCATCGCCTCGGGATGGTTGTAGGAAAAGGCGTTGTGGAGTGCGAACGCATCGACCTCGATCGCTCCGGGGGAAACGCCGGCGTCGAGAAGCAGACTCACCTTATGGTCCACGAGCTCGCGCTTGGCAGCCACCAGCAAGACCTGCATTTGCAGACCCTCTCCGAGGGGATCGAGAATCTGGAAGTCCAACTCGACGCTCTTGATGTCGAACGGTACGTGTTGCTCCGCTTCCCACCGGATGACCTCACGAGCATCGGACTCGTTCATCCGGTCCATTTCGATCTTCTTGATGATCACGTCGTGTCCCCCAACGGCCGCGATCACATTCTTTCCCTTCAACCCGATCTCTCGGAACAATTCCCGAATCGTGTCTGCGACCAGGCCGGGGTCCATCACCTCGCCCTCGACGATCGCGTCCGCTACGAGGGGCCGCATGGCGACCGCGCTGACCTCGGGCTGATCACCGGAATGATCGACGACAACGACTTTCACGAAGCCGCTGCCGATGTCCAATCCTGCCGACTGCTTGTTGCGTCCGAAGAGGCCCATTCAACGCTCATCTTATCGGGACGGGAACATATTTTTACGCGAAACTTAATTCACGTTACCACTTAAACGTGAGTAGTGTCAAGATATTTCTGGCAAACGCGCGATCCCAATTATTGGTAAACATTTGGCGAACGATGTGCCGCTCTGGAAGTGAACTGCAGAGGGGAGGGGCCTTCTTCCGGCGCGACAGACAGCCGGCGCGCGGACCCGTCGGTCGCCCGATATGGGCGAGGGATCAAACCACCTTTTGGGGGGGCCGCAGAATCTAACTTCTGGCTACTCGGCCGGGGGCACTTCCACCCGATCCGGGGCAAGGTAAGTCTGAATCCGGAAGTTCACCTCCACCGGGGCGTCGAAGCCCATGGTCCCGGAGGGATCGGTGAACGGCACCAGTTGAAGGTCGCTCGGAGTGATGATCCGTGGCAGAGAGGCGAGTCCCGCCAGGAACCGGCCCACATCGTGATATTCTCCGAGGACACGGATCTGGAAGGCCTGCTGGGCATAGACTTCACCCTGCACGACAGCGTCAGGACGAATACTGGGCTCGCTGACTCCGACATCACGAGCTACTTGAGACATCTGGTTCACCACTGAGGCAACTTCCTCGGAACTGGGGATCAGCTGTTCGAGCTCGGCGACGTGGCGCTCGATGAGGGCCATTCTGTCCTCCAGGCCGCGCCCGGCGCTGATCGCCAATGCCTGTGCAGTGCGGTTTTGGGCTGCGAGATTTTCGACACGCGCCTCTTCGGCTTCGATTGTTTCAACAGCGCCGCTGTACCATTGGCTGTTGGCGAAGTACAGGACAACGAGCGAGACGGCGATCACCATAAGAGCTTTCTGTTGCTTCGGATCGTCCGGAATCAGCGCCATGGGTTACCTATTGGTTGACCGCCACCGGGTCCGTGCCAAGAAACGGCACAGCCCTCATGAATCCCGAGAGAAACATATTTTTACCAAAAACCAAATTAAGATTACTACCGGGATTTGAATGCTGTCAAGGATTTTTTAGCTCAAGAAGAGTCGAAATGTCAGTAAACCTTTGACCGAGGCGCGAACGTCAGTGGGAGTCCGGCCAGGCCGATTCGGGGATAGGGGCGAGTTCCCGAAACTGTGTGGCAGCGTTTAAAGCCGACAGCAGCGCACACGCCGAACCGACAATACGTGAACGGCCCTTGAGGGAGACGACTCCGCGGACGCGGACGAGTCCGTGGATTTCGGACTCCCCGGTAATCTCGAGGTCGCCCCCAACCACCACCAGCCCGTAGTAGCGGGCGGCGGATTGAAAGATCGCATCCCCCACGATCAGCAGGACACCCTGGCCCTGCCCTCCGTTCACGATCAACGAACCCTCGGATTTCACCGTTGGCCTGTACGTCATACACGGATCGGAGATATCCAACGGAGCTCCCCAGTTGGTGGGAGAGGACACGGCACATCGGCCGAAGCGATTGATCGGCGAAGGCGAGATCGTTCCGGACACTTGGACATCCGCACCCTCCAACAGCTTGTCGTGCCCCAGGAGACCCAGGGAGGGTAGACGTGGCTCGATCGCACCCGCTCCGCCCTCTCTTCCAAGCTCGGCCCGCGGATCCTCGTGCAGTTCTGCTCGAGGCGAAATCCCTGATGTGAACAGGGTATCCACATCAGAACTGAAACGATCACAAAACGCCGCGGGCCACATAGCGGGCGCCTCGTGAATCAGGGTGGCGTCCACCATGCTGCCTGCCTCCACCCGTGCCGGTCCGCCACTCTCGAGGACGCCCCTCGCCGCCGCGAACCGCGCCACAGGGTCCATCGCCCAATAGAGACCCACCTGCCGATCTCGGCCGGGCCCCGTGTCCAACCACCCCTCGGAATGGATCAAGAGGACCTCCCGCGACAAACGCACAGCCCTCGCCTCATATCGCGCCCGGGGCGGAACGGCGACCGAACCCATGGATACCCATTCCCCCCACGGAAGGGAGTCGATACGCGTCATCCCGCGAGCGGTCAGATCCCTGCCCGTCTCGGCAGCGAACCGCCTGGCGAGCATGTCCCAGCGCGCCTGCGACACGAAGAACTCGGATCGAGTCATCACGAGAAGCGTGTGCCCCACCCCCGTGACCGCAAGCAGGAGGAGCAGAACCGCAACCAGCACGTACCCTCGCCGTACTTCTTCGACCTTCTGCATTGAGCCGGCCTGGATCAACGGATCTCGGGGATCCAAAACCGGAGGGCCGCCAAGCTATCATCGCCCGGGTTCGACCGGTCGGCAGCCAACCGGAAAACGACCCCCGCCTCACGGGCCTCAATGCTCGATCTGTCGTCGTCGAACACATCTAGCGTGAGAGGCTGCCGGCCACCCCTGCCTCGGCGATACCGCAGGGCCCCGCCACTGACATGATAACTCCCTCGTTCAAAGATTCTGGCTACCAACGCCCCCGGAACAGGCGGATCGATGGTCCACATTTCGACATCCCCGCCCAGATCCATCGAGCAGGACCCTACCCCCGGAGCCCGCCTCGTCAGATCCGCCCGCCGCCATCCATCAGCCGTCAAGATCAGGACGGAGTCCTTTACCGGATTGGCCATCCGTTCCCCATGGTAGACCACCACGATATTTCCGGGATCGGGGCCCAGCCCACACACGGGCCCCCATCCACGGAAGGCCCGGAGCGACAGACTGTCCGGGGCTCCAACGATCCAGTCCCTACCTCTCACCCCTGCCCGCAGTTCTTTGCCGATCACAACCGCCGCGAGACGCCGAGCCGAAAGGAGATCCATTTGGGACCTGAGTCTGGACGCGACGGTACGTTGATGGGCGAGAGCCCTCCAGCCCAACGAGATCACCGCGAGCCCGAGAAGCAGAGACACGAGCACTTCCACGACCGTGACGCCACAACGTACGTGAGGCCGTCGCCGGGAAGCCTGTTGCCGGATAGGCTGTTGGAGTCTAGGGAACATCCGGCTGCTCCAGGCTCAGGCCTACGGATACAACGGCGCCGGGGCCACCTTGGAAGCTGATCGTAACGAGCCCGCCCGCCTCACGTGTCCAGCGGATCAACCCCCGCTCGGTCTCGATCGAGCCCGGCCCACCCCAACCCGTGAATGAGAGAGAGTCCGCCAGCCACTCTACGGCCCGGGACGCGGACTCCAGGGCGAGCGCGGCGAGGAGCGTTTTTTGGGCCTGGAGGGTCATTGCCAGAGCGCCCAGGAGCCCCACCTCGAACACGACGAGAGCGATCATGACCTCAACCAGACTGAACCCGCCCCGACTCCTCATTCCCGCCGAATCCGTCCATAGGCCGAGATGATCAGCCGGGCAACCGCTGATCCGCGCGTGAGCGTGACCGAACGAGCGGCCATTCTACCCAAGCCCGACGCGTCGAAGCGGAGCTCGAACGACGGACGTCCACCCGAGAGCACGAGCTCTGTTCCCCAAGTCGCGCGTATGTCCACCCGGTGCAGAATCTCTCCCCCGGCCTCGATTCTGATCTCTGCGGGATCGCGAATAACGATGAGCCTCGAACCCCCGTGCCGGAGCGCTTCGCCTCGAGCACGTGTGATCAGTCCGACCAGCTCCTCCCGAGCCCCGACCACCGACAGACGCTCCCGGACGCTCCATCCCACGGGAAAAGAAAGGCTCCCCGCCACCGCCAGGAGCGCCAGCACCCCCGCGAGCTCGAGAATAGTGAAACCGTGACGCATGGACACACCATATCTGCGCGGTATGGGCGCCGGAATGTCACGTCACGCCAACATCGGTGTGGAGGAGGATGGGTACGCCGATCTCCCGCCAGATTCCTTCAGGTGCCGTCCAGCCCGTAGTCCTGTATTTTGTAGCGCAGAGCCCGCGGGGAAAGTTCGAGCAGCACCCCGGCTTTCGAGCGGTTCCCGCCCGTGCGCTTCAAGGCCCGCTGAATGAGCTCACGCTCCAATTGGGCAGACCGGCGTTTCACAGAGAGGTCGTCCGACTTGTAGGTCGCCTCGATCGGCCCACCCGTGTGGCGAAGCCGATCGATAAGTGTGTCCTCCTCCAACTCCTCTCCATCGGAGAGAACCGCGGCCTGTTCGAGCACGTTCTCCAACTCACGGATGTTGCCCGGCCAGGGATAGGCGAGCAAGAGCTTCATCGCGGACGGCGAGATCCCAGCTACTTTCACGTTGAGCCGCTTCCTCAAACGCTCGAGTAAATGGTGTACAAGGTCCGGAATCGCCTCCGTCCTCTCCCGCAGGGGAGGCAGATGGATGGGAATCACCGCCAACCGATAGTAGAAATCTTGGCGGAATTCACCGGCTTGGACCGCCGCCTGCAAGTCACTGTTCGTAGCCGAGACGATCCGGACGTCTACCTGAGTGGTCTCGGTCCCCCCGAGTCGCCGGATCTCACCCTCTTGCAGAGCACGCAGCAACTTCACCTGAAGGGCGGTTGGCAGCTCCCCGATTTCATCGAGGAACAGTGTCCCGCCGTCCGCAGCCTCGAACAACCCAGCCCGATCGCGATCGGCCCCGGTGAACGCTCCACGCATGTACCCGAAGAACTCGGACTCGAGAAGTGTTTCCGGGATGGCACCACAGTTGACCGGAATGAACGGTTCGTCGGCTCGGTTGCTCTCGCGGTGGATGAGGCGGGCCATCAACTCCTTGCCGGTACCGGACTCCCCGGTCAGCAAGACGGGAGAGCGGTGGCGGGCAACCTTCGTCGCCGTCTCCAGAGCCTTGATCATGGTCGGAGAGCGAGCCACGATATCTCCGAGTCGCCTTCCCGCGCTGACCTCGGCGCGGAGACGCCCTACTTCGGACCGAAGTTGCTCTCTCTCCTCGGCCTTCCGGATCGTAAGGAGGACTTCGTCGGCGCCGAACGGCTTGGGTAGGTAGTCGTACGCACCCGCCTTCATCGCCTCGACGGCAAGCTCCATGTTCCCGTACGCCGTCATGACGATGACGAGCGCCTGGCCCTCCACTTCACCGTAACGCTTGAGGAATTCCAAGCCGCCCATCTGGGGCATACGAACGTCACAAAGGATGATCTGGGGGTTCTCATTCGCGGCTATGGCCAAACCCTCTTTGCCGTGCGCCGCGAGCAGCACGTCGTGTCCACCCTCCTCCAGAATGAGGGTCAGAGATTTGCGAAGTCCCTGGTCGTCGTCTATTACGAGGACCTTCATTCGACCTCCTGTCTATCTATCGCCTCGGAGTACCGGGCTCCAACGGCCCCGTACTGCTCCACAGTAGAGTCCTTCACGGTGGTGGCCTCGGGCAGCCGAACCTCGAAGCGCGCCCCATCCGGCGTGTTTTCCAAGTCGATACGCCCGCCCATTCCCGACACGAGTCGGGCCGAGATGAACAGACCCAAGCCGGTTCCCTTCCCTGGTTCCTTGGTAGTGAAGAAGGGATCGAACACATGGGTCTCGTCCGCAGAAGGGAGGCCCGGCCCGTTGTCGGAAACCGCCACGACGACCACCCTATGGGCGGTCTCGAGCGATCCGAGGCTCTCCACGGCGAAGGCCCGGGCCACTCGACGCCGGTGCATATAGTTGACCCCGGGCGGGTCGTCTCCCCTTCTGCGGAGGGGGTTTGCCGCCGGGCCCTCCTCCGACCACATCGCAACCTCGATCTTGGGCTCGTCCACGTCCTTCACCGCATCCGAAGCGTTCAAGAGCAAGTTCACGAGGACCTGTTCCAGGTGCCGGGGGTCCATCAGGACCGGCGGGCACTCCTCGTCAAGCGTCCACGAATGTTCTATCTGTCCCAGTCGGCCCTGGGTCTCCAGGAGCTCGCGTACACCCGCGACGACTTCATCGACCCGCACCGGGGTGATCTCGTCCGACTGCGGGCGGGCGAAATCAAGAAGGCCTCGCACGATACCATCGATGCGATGCGCTTCGGAACGTATCAACTCCAAGAGCTCCGGATCTCCCTGGTCCGCCTCGATGCGACGCAGAGCGACGTCGGCATACCCGATGATGGCGGTCAGGGGATTGCCTACCTCGTGCGCGATGCCGGCCGCCAGAGTCCCCACCGAGGCCAATCGGGCAGCCTGGATGACTTCGTTCCGAGCTTCGATGAGCATGACGTTGGTCTCATCGAGGGACCGAACGTTCTCGGCCAAGACCTCCTGCCCGGCGATGAGCCGGTCGGCCATCGCATTGACACTCTCCGTGATACTTCTGAGCTCGAGTCCGTTAGGAAGTTCGAGCCGGTGCCGGTAGTCGCCGTCGGCAATCTGTTTCACTCCCCGGACCAGTTGGTCCACCGGCTCCAGGAGATTCTTCTTGAGGGCCCACCCTCCGAAAGTGAGAACGATGACCAGGTCCACCGCCACGATGACGAGAATAAAGGCCATCGTCTCGCCCGTGGAACGAAGAAACGGAAGCACCAGGCTGATGGAGATGCCCAAGAGAAGGGTGACCCCACCAAACAGAATCCCCAGTGAAATGAGCAGCTCACGACGAAGAGGGGTCGGGGAACTCATGTTCACATGGGCTTCCAGGCAAGAAGTGCAAAACGCCGGAGGTTCTCGACTCCGGCGTCTCCGATGAAGACTACTTCTAATGTGTGCAGGGGACGGACCCGCTGCAACGATAGGGTTCTTGTCCTAACGTGTGCAGGCAATGACCCCCTCTACCGCGCCGGGGTCCCCGCCCGCCACCGCCGCATTGCCCTGATAAATGCCGCAGTGCTCAGAGATGAGACCCGCGTGGGCCGCGGTCGCTGCCCAGCCCGAGCCGGTAGCCTCGTTGATCGTGATGGTCACTCCGGAACTTGGGGTCATTTCGAGGGTGCTGAGCGAGGTGCTGTACGTATAGGCGCCGTTGTGGTGGATCTCCTGGAAGGTCGCCAGGTTCTTCAGATCGGTCTTCATGGTCGAGACGAAAGACTTCTCTCGCGAGGCGGCGAACTTCGGGATCGCGACAGAAGCCAGGATCCCGATGATCACGACCACGATGAGGAGCTCGATCAGTGTAAATCCGCTTTTCTTGCTCATGCCCATTTCCTCCGTTCGCACCAAGCCCGGACCCGGAGGCGAGAGAGCGCGGCCCGGGAAAGACCCGAGCCACGCTCTCCAACCGAAAGCAATCCAGCGCCTCCGAAAACTACCTGGTCTGCTTTATCCGTTGCAGGCCATCGCACCCGCCGCTGTGGGATTAGTCGACCCAATAGCGACAGCCACGGCGGTGCCGTAATAGATGCTGCAACCGTCGTCGACTCCGTTCATGGCCGAATGAACTGCGGTGGCCGACCAGCCGTCGGCGGTGGCCACACCAATGGCCACGGTCACACCGGAGGACGAAACGAAGCCGAGGTCCACTGCGACGGTTGTGTATGCGTACTCGTCCGAGTAGTAGATCTCCTGCTGACTGGCGAGATTCTTCAGGTCGGACTTCATGGCCGCGAAGTAGGCCTTCTCACGTGTGGCGGAGAACTTCGGAATGGCGATAGCCGCCAGGATGCCGATGATCACGACCACGATGAGCAACTCGATGAGGGTAAAACCCTTGTTGTCCCGCATGATGATAACTCCCGTAAAAATTGCACTGGTGAACATTCGATGTACTGGGACAAGTGCAAACTAGGGTCCACAAGTTGGCATATCTCCTTAAGTCGTTGTTTTACAACGGCTTACGTAATTCCATAGGCCGGTCCTCCCTCACGGCTATCGACCATTCGATGCCGGATTCTGCGAACCATTGGCATTTTCAGAGCCTCGTAGAACAGCCTCCATACTGTCAATTTGGCCGGGTTCATCGGGTGGCCGCACCCTTATCCGAGCGCTGTCGAGTGACTCGAGGGCTCGAGCGGTGTCGCCGGCGTGGGCATACGCCTCCGCAAGCCAGAACCACTGTTGCCAGCGGTGGCCCTCACCCGACGCGATCGTTTGGCGGCGCGCACGGACCGACTCTTCCCAACGGCCCTCAGCCGCCAGAGACTGGGCCAGGAGATGGTTCGAAAGCATGTCCTGCGACCGGTAGTAGACGATGGCGGCCTCGGCCGCTTCGATGGCATCGGGATAGTTCCCCTGGGAATAATAGACCCCGGCGAGAATCCGGGGGGCGACGCCCCTATCCGGGCGATCCTGCCAGGCCCTGAGGAGAAGGGCCTCGGCCGCATCCTCTTCTCCGAAGACGAGGAGCTGCCGTCCCACCTCCACAAGCAGGGAGTAATCTCCACGTAGGAGGCTGATCGCAAGTCGGTAGGCGGCATTACCCCCCTCCCTGTCGCCGACCCGGTAGCTCGCGTCGCCGATGAGCCACTGCGCCCGTCCCGACTCCGGGTGCTCGCGGAGCAGGGTGTTGAAAACACTCGTATTGTCTCGCCAAGTTCTGTTCCGCGTAACGGTTCGGAGCGACATGAGCGCCAAGGTGAGGATGAAGGCCACCTGAGCTACGCGTCGGCGCTCCTTGTACAGCTCGGTACCCATCCATGCGAGAAGCACGACGAACCCGACCGAGGGCAGATAGAACGTGCGCTCCGCCAGCAGGACGCCGGAAAGGAAGAGCACGTTGGAAACCGGCGACATCGTGATCACGAGCCATACGACGCCGAACGCGAAGAGACGAGGCGGAGTACGGTCCACACCGAGCGTCTGCGCTCCCCACAGACGTAAGGCCAAGCCGAGCGCCCCCAAGAGAAGAAGAGCCCCTAGCATGCCACTTCGAGTCCAGTCGAACGCGAGTGGGATCACGCCTGGCGCATAGTCGACACTCAAGTCGAGGGGGAAAAAAAGCAGCCTGAAGTAGTGCGGCCAGATCGAGGCTACGGTCCAGATCCTGGGGACGTCACCCTGCAAGAGATCCGCACCTAGAGGCGCCGTCGAGCTGGCCACGTTGCCGAGCACGGCGTACCGGGACACCAGGACGAGCGCCGCCACCGCCGCGAGGCCTACGTAGATCGTCCACCGGCGGCGGGCGTACGAGAGTGCGTCCCTGATCCCTGCGTTGTCCCGCGCGCCGTCGAGAAGAAAGAGGACGCCGGGGAGAGTGACCGCACTCTCCTTCGCCAGAAAAGAGAGCATGAACAGGAGCAGGATGGCCGCGCCGGGCAGAAACGTAATCCGCTCGCCCGCCCTCAGAAAAACGAGGCACGCGCCCAGATACAACGCCGAGGAGAAGACCTCGGCCAAACCCACGACGTTCGCCACGGCCTCGACGTGGACCGGATGAACCGCGAAGAGCAGTCCCGCGACGAAGGCGAGCGCAAGAGGTGCGAGTTCCGACAGCACCAGCACCACGAGCGCGGTCACGACTCCGTGGAGCAGCACGTTCACCGCGTGGAACATGGCAGGATTTTCCCCCCAGACCGCCCACTGAATGCCCAAGAGTGCGGTCGTCGCCGGCCGCCACAACCCTAGATCACGGCCGTAATCCCCGGGCCAATAGGGAGAAACCAGAGCCTCCGGTAGAGAACCCAAGTCCTGGATCCCCGTGTTCTCGGTGATGATCGGGAGGTCGTCGAAGGCGAAGTCGTTGAGCACGCTGTTCGCCGACAGAAGAATCGCCGCCGCGCCCGCCAGGAATGCGGCCGACCGGACGGACCGGAGGGGGGACTCCCAGATCCTCATCGTCGGCGGCGGGGGGCCGATGCCTCGCCGCCGGAGTTTGCGGCCTCAGTCCCGTTCGGCGACAGTGGCCGCGTCATCCGCTGACACCTCGTCCGGCGACGGATGGCCCACCCCGGCATCACCGGCGCTGGCCTCAGCCTCTCGCCCCTCCCAGGGCTGTACCTCAGGCACGTGCCAGGCATCGACCTTTGGGCCGAAGAGATTGGAGCGAAAGATGTAATAGAGAGCGGACACACCATCCTTCCAGTTGATCTTCTTCCCCTCCGCGTATGAGCGCCCGTCGTAACTGATGGGGAGCTCGTAGATTCGAGCCTGCGCCTGAGCCAGCCGGGCGGTCACCTCGGGCTCGAAGCCGAAACGGTTCGCCAACAGAGGTAATCCCTTCAGGAGATCCGCATGAACGACCTTATAACAGGTCTCCATGTCCGTGAGGTTGAGGTCCGTGAACATGTTGCTCAGCAACGTCAGGAAGCGATTCCCCATCATGTGCCAGAAGAACAGCACCCGGTGGGGGCCGCCGAGAAAACGTGACCCATACACGGCGTCGGCCTTCCCGGCCAAGATCGGCTGCATGAGCATGGGGAGTTCGTGCGGATCGTACTCCAGATCCGCGTCCTGGATCGCAATGATATCTCCCGTGGCTCGCTCGAATCCGGCCCGTAGCGCCGCACCCTTACCCCGATTCACCTCCTGGAACACCAGGATATCGATCAATCCCTCGTCCCGTAGACGCGAAAGTAATTCGCGTGTACCGTCCGTAGATCCATCGTCTACCACGATCACTTCGAGGCTCAGCCGGACCTCTCGTACCCGTCGAAGCAGGACCTCGACACTCCGGATCTCGTTGTAGGCGGGGATAACCACCGAGAGCTTCACCCGGTCCCAGGCAAGGTCCGTGTACCTTCTCCCGTCCATTCCCCGGAAGCCCGGCGTGGTCATTCAGACCTCGATCCCGTACCGATTGAGCTTCCGGTAAAGTGTGGAAGGATCGATGCCGAGAACCTCGGCCGCCTTCGACTTGTTCCCCCCCTCGGCCGTGAGGACAAACTCGATGTACGCCCTTTCGATCACTTCCATGGAAGGATTCGGGGGTGGTTCATTCGTGACCAACGGTTTCGCATCGGTGGCGCGTACGACCTCCGGCAGGTGCTCCACCAAGATTTCCGAACCGGACGCCACGACGACGGCCCGCTCCAAAGCGTTCTCGAGTTCTCGGACGTTTCCGGGCCAGTCGTAGGCACACAACACGTCCAACGCATCCTCCCGCAGTACTCTTTCTCCTTCCTGTTCCCCCATCGAATCGAGAAAGAGGCGGGCTAGGATGGGAATGTCATCCTTTCTTTCACGGAGCGGGGGCAGATGTAGCGCGATGACGTTGAGCCGATAATACACGTCACTCCGAAACGATCCGGTGCGGATCTTCTCATTCAAATCGCTGTTGGTGGCGGCTAGAATCCGCACGTCGATTTTCCGCACTTCGGTCGAGCCTACGGGGATGACTTCGCGCTCTTGGAGAGCGCGGAGGAGCCTGACCTGGGTCGCGGCGGTCATCTCTCCAATCTCGTCGAGAAAAAGGGTCCCCCCGTTGGCCGCCTCGAAGAGCCCTATTTTGTCACTGATGGCACCTGTAAAGGATCCCTTCACGTGCCCGAAGAGCTCGCTCTCGAGCAGCCCTTCGGGAAGCGCCCCACAGTTCAAGGAGAAGAAGCTACTCTCGGCCCGGCCGCTGAGCCCGTGGATGTAGCGAGCCAGGACCTCCTTTCCGGATCCGCTCTCCCCCGTGATCAGTACGGTGGACTCCGTCGGGGCCACCGTCTCCGCCAACTTGAGGACTTCAATGAAACTCCGGTTTTTCCCGGTCGGTCGCTCACGTCGCGGCGCCGACTGCCGGCGGATCTCCTTCTTGAGGGCCTTGTTCTCTACCCGTAGTTCCCTCGCCTCCGCGGCCCTGCGGCAAATGGCCAGGAGCTCTTCGTTGGCGAAAGGCTTTTGGAGGTAGTAGTACGCCCCCTCGTTGACCGCCTGGACCGCCGTCTGGAGCGAGGCCTGGGCGGTCATCAATATCACGGCGGTCTCGGGATCGATCTCATGCGCCTTCGCCATCACTTCGAGACCGGTCACCCCCGGCATACGAATATCGGTCAGGACGATGTCCGGAGAGGCCTCGGGAAGCATTTCGATGGCCTCTCGCCCACTGAGCGCCGCCACCACGTCGTAGTCCTCACCCCGAAGCAGGATACGAAGCGTGTCGACGATCCCTGTCTCGTCATCCACCAGGAGAATCCGTCTTCCCGCGCTCATACGACCGCCTCCTGCTTCGTGAGGGAAGCTACGTCAGCGCCCGGCAACAGGACCACGAATCGAGCTCCCCCGGTCGGCACTTCCTCGGCATAGACGGCGCCATTGTGCGCCGCGACGGCCCGATGTACGACCGCCAAGCCGAGACCACTCCCACCCTTACGGGTGGTAAAAAACGGTGCGAAGATGCGCCCGACGTCCTCGGGTGGAATCCCGGGTCCGGCATCCTGGACGCTCAAACGCACGGGCCGAGGCACGTTGGTTCCGGGAGCCGGGTCCTCGCCGGAGTGATTCTCGACGGAGACCTGAATCGTACCCTCGGGGCCGCTGAACTGAACCGCGTTGAGGATCAAGTTGGACACAAGGCGGTGCAGGAGATCCGAATCCCCCGGTAGAATCAGGCTGCCTTCGAGGCCCTGCTCCTCGATCTGAATCCCAGCTCCATAGTCCGGATGCTGTTTCACCAATTCGATGGCGTGCCGGACCACCTGGCAAAAGTCCACCCTGACCGGTGTGCCGAGGCGCATCACCGAGAAATCCAGAAATTCGGTGAGCAGACGGCTCAGTCGATCCGACTCCGCCAGCACAAGCCGCTGGAGAACCGCACGATCCTCGCTAGGAAGGTTGGGGCTGTCGAACTGTTCTACGGCGCTCCGGATCGAGGCCAACGGATTCTTGATTTCGTGCGCCAGCGAAGCACTAAGTTCGGCCACGGCCTCCAGCCGTTCGTTTCTACGATTCAGCGACTCGATCCGCTCCAGGTCGGTGATATCCTGAAAGATGGCCGTGACGGATGGGCCTTCCCCATCGGGACTCTCACGCACCGTCGTGCTGATGCCCAGCACGAGGTCCCCCGACGGCTTCGTGACGGGCGACGTTGCACGGGTGACCGGGCCGAGCCCCTCGAGGCTCCCTCGGAGTGCCTGGGCAAGCCCCGGCGCCACTTCCTCCACCACGTCCAGAATCGGGGCGCCGTGCCACTGGTCGAGGCTCAGATTCAAGAACGCTTCGCCGGCAGTATTGAGGTATCCGAGTCTCCCACCATTGACGACGGTGAGCACCCCCGTCGAGATATTGGTGAGAATGTCCTCCGTATCCCGCCGCAAGCGGACGAGTTCGGACTGCACTTTTCCGGCGGCGAGCCAGGTCCTTTGGACACGGTCCCCGGCCCAACCCGTGATGAGAGCGACGACGGCGAAGAGCGCGATCTGGAAACCAACCGTATTCCAGGGCAGGGTCTCGGTCGGGCCCCATACGAGAACCGCGAGGTAAAGAATGGAGGAGAGGGCACCGATGAGCACACCGCCGGGCAGCGGCAACAGTAGAGCCCCCTCTGTGATCACCAAGATGTAGAGCGGGGCGAAGACGATGTCGCCGCCTTCCGATGTGATATAGATGACCGTCGTAACAAGCAATGCGTCGAAAAGGACCTGAGCGTACATGAAGTTCCGGCCCGGCGGGAGGTCCCTGACCTCGGTGTGCCACACCGAACCGAGGGTAACGCCCAATGTGACCAAGAACAGCAGCACCGCTATCTGCGTGGTCTCGGGGTCGGCATCGAACCAGGCCACCATCATGCCGACGAGAATCCCAGTGGCCAGCGTCATTCGGCCGACGTACACCCAACGGAGGAGTTGGCCTCTACCGAACTCGTGCCTCTTTGACGTCTCCGGCCTCAAACCGAACTCCATTCAGGATGTGTCGACCACAACTCGGGGAGCCCATCCCACAACTTGGGGAACCTATCCCACGCTATTACTCGGCATGGCACAGTGCAACAGTTCTTTTTGGCGTTTTGCAAAAAGGGGTGCCGGGGAACTGAATACACCGAAAAGATAGCCCCAATGTGCGAGGAGGAAGAAGTTGACTGACCCGCAAACCTCAGGGAGGTCGGGTCTCAGATCTCCGGACGCGGGAGGACCTTGATCTCCCCGAGGAGTGTGTAGGCCGGACCCCAAAGCCGTCCGACGGGCCGAAGTCCCTCGCTGTCCACGAAGGCCGATCCCTCGACGATGGGGAGCTCGGGATCCAGACGAACCCCCTTCACCTCACCCAGCACCAATCCGCCGGAATCACCCAAGTCCACGTGCTTATGAAGCTCACATTCAAGGACCGCAGGACAATCCGCCACGTAAGGCGCGTCGACGGTCTCCGCTTCCGCCACCGACAGTCCCGCAAAAGCGAACTCATCACCGTCCGGAGGCAAGCCGGCCGCCGTCCGGTTCATCGCTTCGAGCTGGGCCTCCGTGACAACATTCACGCAGAAGGCGCCTTGGTCGAGGATGTTGCGGAGCGAATCCTTGGCCACTCCTCCCCGGGTCCCGATGGACAAGCTCACAAGCATGGGCGAGGACGCCACGGCCGAGAAGAAGCTGAAAGGAGCCACGTTGGGAACGCCGTCCACGCCCCGGGTCGAAACCCAGCCGATCGGGCGCGGAACGACAAGCGACGTGAGAAGCTGGTACCGCTCCTTGCCATCGACCGCGTCGGTACGAATTACTCTATGCCGGAGGTGCCCTTTCAGGTCGGCCAAGCTCACTGTACTCCTTCAGCAGGCCTCACTGAACCATGGGTACCGTTAGCAGCTGACCGGCGTAGATGCGGCTTCCTCGGATATCATTGGCGGCCTTGAGCTTAGGTACGGTCGTCCCATGGATACGGGCGATGGCCCAGAGCGAATCACCGGCGCGAACCATATAACGTGACGCGGTGACTCGGTCCCCGGAGCGGGCGGAAGCCAACTGGCCCTCGACGTATTTCACGTACAGCTCCGGGAACACGGCAACATGATAGTGGGACGGCTGCCGCTCCCTCGTCGCCTCCAGCACGCCAGCACCCTCGAGGTAGAGGAGCGTACTCTCCAACCAATGCCGGCACACGGAGTTCAAACTCGTCCGAAAATCAACGGCCATGCCCGTCGGATGGACGGAAAAAATCGAGGCGTTACGGGGCTGTTTACTCAAAGGACGCGTGAGGCTCGTGACGACCAACTCCTCTCCGCACGCCCGGCGGTACTGCGCCCCCAGACGTTCGATGAAGAGCTTCACCGCTGGCCGTCCGTAAGGAAACGACACGTCGTGAAGTACGAAATCCCGACGACTTCTCACACGCACGAGGTAGCCCGCCTCGACAAACCGTTCAATTTGTTCGGACGTCTGCAGGAAGGTGAAGTCATGGTCCTCGGCACCCACATATGCTCGCATGACGGACGCCTCCGAGCCCCGAAGCGCCTGCCCGTGGACCTGGCTCATACCGGGTGCCAACAACACCGAAAACACAACCAGCAGGCTCATTCGTCGCACCATCACCACCCTCTCGCAGTCGGAGTCGCCTTCCGGAAGGCTATAGCCTTCCAACTATTTGTAAACATATGTATTGCGAAGCACAAGGTTCCCGTCACGCCCGTCAGGAGCGAGTGACTTACCCTTTGGCCCCGGCGTAGTTGGCCGCAACGACGTCCCAATTGACCACGTTCCACCACGCTGAAATATAGTCGGGCCTCCGGTTCTGATAGTTCAGGTAATATGCGTGTTCCCAGACATCCACGCCGAGAATGGGAATCGCCCCGTCGGAGAGCGGGTTGTCCTGGTTTGCGGTCGCGGTCGCTTGGAGGCCTCCGGAGGATCCGACCACCAGCCAGCCCCAGCCCGAGCCGAACTGCTTCGCAGCGCCACCACCGACAGCGGTCTTGAGGTCGTCCAACGAGCCGAAGGCACCGTCGATGGCCTCCGCCAACTCTCCGGATGGCTCGCTCGCACCGCCAGGCGCCATGATCGCCCAGAACATCTTGTGGTTGACGTAACCACCTCCGTTGTTTCTCACGGCGGCACGAATGGCTTCGGGAAGATGCGCCAGCTCGGCAAGGAGTTGTTCGCCAGAATGACCGTGTAAGTCTGGATGCGCTTCGAGGGCGGCGTTCAAATTGTTGGTGTAGGCCTGATGGTGCTTCCCGTGGTGGATCTCCATCGTACGGGCGTCGATGTGTGGCTCCAGGGCGTCATGGTCGTATCCCAGCTCGGGAAGTTCGAACGGATATCCCATCGTTATCTCTCCTATGATCGGTGGGTTGCTCAGTATGTCGGTCAGGCGCCGCGACGGCACCGCGGCCGGACGGCGAATCGGATTCTACCGCACTTCGATTCCTCTTCGCAAACGAAGGCTCTCGAGAAAGTGGCGCGGGCCGCGCTTCGAAGGCTTCAATAGCCTTCCAATTCGAGACGTCGTAGACTGGGGCGGGATACCCTGAACGTCACTCTTCCCCCCGACACTCCATGGCACCGCGCGAGTCTGGTCGACCCCCACGGATCCTTCTGGTCGATTGCGACGCCTTCTTCGTTCAGGTGGCGCGACTCGAGGATCCCGAAGGCGCGGGGAAAGCGGACCTGCTCCTCGTCGGTGGCTCGCCGACCGGGCGCGGGGTTGTCACATCCGCATCCTACGGCGCGCGCCGGTTCGGTGTTCGGTCTGCGATGCCCACGGCGCAAGCCCTCCGCTTGTGCCCAAACGCTATGGTTGTAAGCGTCCCGCGGGGTGCCTGCAGCAGCAAGAGCCGCGAGATCAGAGACTGCTTGGACACACTCGCACCCATCGTGCAGGGCGCATCGATCGACGAGTTCTTCTTGGACCTCACGGGCACCGAACGTCTCTTCGGCGAGTCCTTGGAAGTGACAGCCCGCCGTATACGCGAAACCGTCCTCGAGACGACCCGAATCTCGGTGTCCATCGGAGGTGGGACGCGGCGGATGATCGCCAAGTTAGCCTCCGGTAGAGCCAAACCCGGCGGCGTGCACATCGTCCCGGAGGGCAAGGAAGCGGAATTCATGAAGGGGCTGGACCTCGCCGAGATCCCGGGAGTGGGGCCGGCGCTCGTCGAGGCCCTGCGAAGGCGGGGGCTGGTTCGAGTGGAAGAGGCGCTGGAGGTCCAGCAGGCGTGGCTGGAAACGTGGTTCGGGGCCCATAGGGGGGTCTGGCTCTACCGCCGTATGCGAGGACTCGACATGTCGAGGGTGGATCCACGCGAGCCCCGCAGGTCGATCAGCTCTGAACGCACGTTCTTCCGGGACTTGAAGTCGGACGAAGACCTGGAGCGTGTGCTCATGCGCCTCTGCGGGTCGGTCACTCGTACGCTTCGCAAGGCAGGCCTTCGGGCCCGAACCATCACCGTCAAGCTCAGGGACGGGGATTTCAAGACACGTTCATGTTCACGGACGGTGGCCGAGCCGCTTGAAACCGATTCTGCCATCTACCGAATCGCCCGAGAACTCCTGGCGGAACTGAGAAGCCGACGCAGGACCCCCGCGCGGCTACTCGGCGTCGGCCTGACCAATCTGGGACCGGGGGACGATCCCCTTCAATTCGGATTCTTCGAGGACGAGGATCGCTTGGAGGGCCACCGAGAACGGACCCTCGATCACGTCGTGGACGGTCTACGCGAGCGTTTCGGAGAACGCGCCGTCCTGCCCGGCCGTATCATCGATGACTGACGCGGCAGATCTCAAGAGCCGGGCCAGGTAGCGGCCACCGGGGCCACTCCAGATCACCTCCATGTCCCACCCGGCGAGCCGGACCCTCCTGTCCAGCGTGTCGGGATCGACGAACAACTGCGGAAAGACGTCGCCCACCTGTTCTCCGACCGAGAGCTGGTAGTGTAGCTCTCCGATGTAGGGGTCGGCATCCTCGCTCTCGAGACCCTCGTCGTCGTCCGCGGCGTCACGCAAGTCGGTGGAATCGAGGATGAGCGTCCCCTGCGGCTCGAGCACCGCGGTCGCAACCGCAAGCAGCCGATCGAGACCCGCGAGGGTCTCCGCGATCATCGAGCCGTTCATGAGCAAAATTACCGTGCTGTAAACGTTCAATGGGCGTAGCTCGAAGAGGGTCCCCTCCCTGGCGTCCTCCACCCCCCGCTCTCGCATGATCCGGACGGCCTCCGGGATCAGGTCCAACGCCGTGACCTCGTGCCCCCGGGCCTGAAGGACCAGGGCATGCGCGCCTACGCCCGCCCCGATGTCGAGGACCCGGGGGCCGCACTGCCGGAGCGCGACCGACTCCCACTCCTCAAACGCCTCCTCCGTACGAAAGAAAAACGATGCGGGCATTTCTTCCGTTTGGCCGAAGTCGTTTCGAACCGTCACCACGACGTCCTCTCCGCGATCGTGGAACGCCGCCAAGGCCGACCCGAGGGGAGACCATGGGGGGGGCGACCCGCCCCCCTTTCCGATCACCCTCCTAAGCCTTGCCGGCGGTCTTCCAGGGCTTTCTCTCGAAGTAGTCCTCTGTCAATTCCTTGATCTTGCTCGAAAGCAGGACCAGGGCGATCAGGTTGGGGAGGATCACGATTCCCAGCGCGATGTCTCCTAGATCCCATACGAGGGAAATGCCCGCTGCTCCGACAACCCCTGCCCCGAGGAGGTGCATGATCAAGTAGACCACCTTATAGGGTCTAACGGCTCGCTCACCAAACAGGTAGATCGCGCAGCGGTCCCCGTAGTAACTCCAGGATATGGCGGTAGAGATCCCGAACAGGAAGACCGAGAAGATCACGATGATGTGCCCCCAGTCACCGAGCGGAGCGAGTCCACGTCTGAAAGCATACATCGTGAGCGGCGCTCCGCTTTCAACGGCCATTCCCCAAAGCGACGTATGAACGGTACCCCCACCGTCGACAGCCTCGCCTTGGGTGGGGAACACCGAACCGGTGAACGGCTGCGTCATGTCCTCATCAGTGAAGAGCTGTTCAACTGCCACCTCATGCCACGCCACAAAAGCGGCGCTCCCCGCGGTCTGGATTCCGTCTTGAATTTGGATCTCAGCGGGCGCCGTGACCTCTTCATATCCCACTCCCGCGTCTCCGGACACCCAAGTGAGATCGCCACCCGTGAGGGTGATCTCGGTGGGAACGCGCTCACTGTATACGCCCGTCACGACGATCACTAGCGCCGTCATGGTGCAGATCACGATCGTATCGATAAAGGGGCCGAGCAGCGCGACGACCGCCTCAGACACGGGCTCGTCCGTTTTTGCTGCGGCATGGGCGATGGGTGCGGAACCCTGCCCCGCCTCGTTGGAGAAGAGGCCTCGATTGACCCCGTAGGTCATGGTGACCAGGATGGCGCCCACCCCGGTTCCCGCCACACCAGCCGTGGGATTGAAAGCCTCGCTGAAGATGGTTGCGAACGCCGGGATGACGTCCCCGAGGTTCATGACCAAGATGAGCAAAGCAGCGAGGACGTAAACCGCAGCCATCAACGGGGCCAAGATACTCGTGATGCGCCCTATGCGGGTGATGCCACCCAAGATCACGGACGCCACGATCGCGACCAAAGCCACGCCGGTGATCCAGGGGTTCAAGCCGAACGCCGTCTGGGCGGTATCGGCGATCGTGTTCGCCTGAATGGCATTCCCGGTCAAGAAAGCCGTGAACCCCAGCATCACCGCAAAAAAAATGGCCATCCACTTCCAGTTCGGTCCGAGCCCCTGTTCGATGTAATACATGGGTCCGCCCGAGACGGTGCCCACCACCTTGTCCGCGCCTTGGTGCACCGAGCGGTAATGCATGGAAAGTGTGACCTCGGCATACTTGGTGGCCATTCCGAGGATCGCGGTCAACCACATCCAGACCAAAGCACCGGGGCCTCCCCAGTGAATCGCCAGCGCGACGCCGGCGATGTTGCCGATGCCGACCGTGGCCGAAAGCGCGGTCGTAAGCGCTTGGAAGTGCGAGACGTCGCCGGTGCTTTCGGGGTCATCGTAGCGGCCCGTGGCAACCGCGACGCCATGGCCGAAATGCCGCAGCTGGATGAACCCGAGGCGGAGCGTCAGGAACATACCCGTCCCTATGAGGACGATAACCACGATGGAAATGGTCGAATCTCCCACAGGAATCCCCGCCTCCCATACAAATACCCGGATGGCGGTGACGACGGTCTCGAGAGTTTCCATTACGCGTTCCCAGAAGGCTGTTGAAGCAGTACAGTGGCCCGCGGCACCGCACGAGGGCACGGGTACCCGGGATGCCACAGTCCGAGACGAAAGCGAGGAAGATTGTACGCGCGGGTCACCCGGGCAAGGCGATCCGAAGGACCGAGGTCACTCGGGATCCGCCAACATCCTTCCGAGGGGGCGCCCACCGAGCAGGTGCAAATGGACGTGAAAGACTTCCTGACCCGCGTGGGCCCGACAGTTCAGGATGAGCCTGTATCCCGCCTCGTCGATCCCCTCTTCCTCAGCGAGCCGGGCAGCCACCCGGATCATGCGGCCGAGCGCCGGCTCGTCCACGTCGGTCACGTCGGCGACGGTCGGAACCGGTTTGTTGGGGACGATCAGAATGTGGGTGGGTGCCTGGGGTTGGACATCCCGAAACGCCGTCACCAACTCGTCCTGATAGACGAGATCGGCAGGGATTTCCCCGCGGACGATCTGCGCAAAGATGGTGTCCGTCATCTAGGACACCATCCCGCGTAGGGGCGGCTCGGCGTAGCCATGCAGTGATGTAGTCGCTGCTGTCGCTGCCCGCTACCCCACTGCGTTGATCATGTCGAAGATGGGCAGATACATGGCTACGATCATGCCACCCACCACGACGCCGAGCACGACGATCATGATCGGCTCCATGGCCGCGAGGAGCACCTCGACCGCCGCGTCGACCTCGTCGTCGTAGAAGTCGGCGATCTTGGTCAGCATGGTGTCCAAGCCTCCTGTCTGCTCGCCCACGTTGATCATCTGAACAACCATCGGCGGAAACACACCCGACTCCTTGAGGGGCCCGGCGATCGTCTCACCGCCCGCGATGGAGGTGCGCGATCTCATGATCGCGTCGTGGATCACCCGGTTGCCCGCCGTCTTGGCCGTGATCTCGAGTCCTTCCAGAATCGAGACGCCGGAAGAGACCAGGGTTCCCAGCGTCCGGGTAAACCGCGAGACCGCCGCCTTGCGTTGAAGGTCTCCGATGATCGGCAGCGATAGCAGGATCCTGTCGATCGCGAGTTCCCCCCCGGGGGTAGCGTAGGTCGCCCGCAGGGCGAAGGCGCCGCCTATGATCCCACCCAGACACGCCCACCAGTAAGCCTGCAAGAAGGCCGACATTCCGATCACGATTCTCGTTGGAAGCGGAAGGGGGATACCCGCCGATTCGAACATCGTCTGGAACGTCGGGATCACGAAGATCAAGAGAATGACGATGGCCATCCCGGCCACGGTGAAGATCACGGACGGATAGACCATGGCACCCTTGATCTTCCGTAGGAGGGCGTCGTTCTTCTCCAAGAAGGTCGCCAGACGCAGCAGAATGGTATCGAGGATACCACCCGCCTCACCCGCGGCCACCATGTTGCAGAAGAGCTCGGTGAAGACCTTCGGGTGCTTGGCAATCGCGGCGGCGAGCGTATGGCCCGACTCGACGTCGTACAGCACTTCCCTGAGGACCTTGGCCAAAGACGCGTTCTCCGTCTGCTCAGCCAGAATGTCCAGGCTCTGAACGAGAGGCAGACCCGAGTTGATCATCGTCGCGAACTGTCGGGTGAAGATGACGATATCGCGGGTCGTGATCCCGGTGCCGAATTGAATATTGAACTGCCTCGACTTCTCCCGCACCACAACCGGGATCAGCTTCTGCTTGTGGAGGAAGGCGATGACGTCTTCCTTCTTGGCAAGCTCAATCGTGCCCTGCTTTATGTCTCCGCCCGCCGCCGGGCGGGCACTCCAGTCGAAGCTCGGCATCTTGGGTTACCTACCTCTTCCTTGAGTTGGTCATGTACTCGGCTCTGTTTCACCAATAGCACGCAGAAATTCTTTCGGATCGGCGGAGCGCTTGAGTGCCTCCTCCTTCGTGATCATGCCCTGCAAAAAAAGTTGCTGGAACGAATCATTCATCGTCTGCATGCCGTGTTTCTTCCCGGCCTGCATGAGCGAATAGATCTGATGGATCTTCTCGTCACGGATGACGGCTCGGATTGCCGGAGTGCAGATCATGATCTCCGAAGCAGCCACGCGGCCGCGCCCTTTCGCCTTCGGGAGCAACATCTGGGTGACCACTCCCTCGAGAACGAAAGCGAGCTGGGAGCGCACTTGTGATTGCTGGTGAGACGGGAAGGCGTCGATGATCCGGTTGATGGACTCCGCGGCGGAGTTGGTATGAAGCGTGGCGAGCACAAGGTGACCGGTCTCGGCGATCGTGAGCGCAGCGCTCATGGTTTCCAAATCCCGCATCTCACCGATCAGAATCGTGTCGGGGTCCTGCCGAAGCGCGTACTTGAGTGCCTTCTTGAAGCTCTGGGTATCGGCACCTACCTCACGCTGGTTCACCATGCACCTACGGTGCCTGTGGATGAACTCGATGGGGTCCTCGATCGTGATGATGTGCCCGCGACGTTCGCGGTTGATCTTGTCTATCAAAGCCGCCAATGTGGTCGACTTCCCTGCCCCGGTGGGGCCCGTTATGAGGACGAGCCCCCGCGGGCGATCCGCCAACGTGGCGAGAATGGGAGGCAGGCCGAGCTGTTCGACCGTGGTGATCTCGTACGGGATCTGCCGGATGGCCATGGCCACACAGCCCCGCTGTTTGTATACGTTTCCCCGGAACCGAGACAGGTTCTGGACACCGAAAGAGAAGTCCAACTCATCCTCGGTCTCGTAGCGTTTCTTCTGGTTCTCCGTGAGGATGGAGTACGTGATCTGGAGCGTGTCCTTGGGCTTCAAGACGTAGTCGATCGAGGAGTCCATGAGTTCCCCGTCGATCCGGAGCTTCGCCCTCACACCCGCCGTGATGTGGAGGTCCGAGGCTCCCTTCTGAACCATCTCCTGAAGCAGAAGCCGGAGATTTATCTCAGGGGCAGCCTTCTGCTGCGCTGGTGCAGCGGGGCCGGTGGTGGGGGCCGTAGAGGTCGATTCGTTCATTCGTTTCGCTTCAGGAGTAGGTGTTCATGGTCAATCATTGGTCGAGGTTTCCTTGATAACTTCTTCCAACGTCGTGGCGCCTCTTTCGACCTTCTTGAGGCCGTCCATTCGAAGAGTGAGCATGCCATTGTCCAGCGCCACTTCGCGAAGTTCGTCCGTGCCCGCACCCGACATGATCGCCTTCCGGATCTTGCTGTTGACGAGCAAGACTTCGTAGAGACCCTGACGCCCCTTGAATCCCGAGCCGTCGCACGCATCGCAGCCCTCTCCCTTGTAAAAGGTGTGGCTGCCGGCCCAGTCGAGCGGGATCTTCGCGGCGTTCAGAAACTCCTCGGTGTAGGTCGTTTCGGCCTTACACTCCGAACAGATTTTTCGTAGGAGCCTCTGGGCCGTGAGACAATTCAGGGCCGCGGCCAGATTGAAGGGCTCCAACCCCATGTCGACCATTCTCGTGATCGTCGAAGGCGTGTCGTTCGTGTGCAGCGTGGAGAGCACGAGGTGACCGGTGAGCGCCGCCTTGATGGCGATGCTGCCCGTTTCGAGGTCTCGAATCTCACCAACCATGATGATGTTCGGGTCCTGCCTCAGGAACGCCCTGAGCGCCGCCGCAAAGCCCATCCCGATCTCCTCGCGGACGAGGACCTGGTTGATTCCGTAGAGGTTGTACTCGACGGGGTCCTCGGCGGTCATGATGTTCACGCTCTCATCGTTGATCTGGGAGAGGGCGGAGTAGAGCGTGGTGGTCTTCCCGGATCCGGTCGGGCCCGTCACCAGGACCATGCCGTAGGGGTTCGCGATCGCATCCATGAACTCCTTCTCGGCCTGGGGCTCGAACCCGAACGAACTGAGATCGAAGGTGAGATTGCCCGCATCCAGGATACGCATCACGATCTTTTCGCCGAAAATCACCGGGAGCGTCGAGACGCGGAAGTCGACCACCTTACGTTTCATGCGGAGCTTGATGCGCCCGTCTTGGGGGACCCTGCGCTCCGCGATGTCCAAGTCGGCGAGAATCTTGATTCGAGACACGAGTGCCGCCTTCATCTTCATCGGCGGCTTCATGACCTCGTAGAGCTTTCCGTCTAACCGATAGCGAACTCGGATATCTTTCTCATACGGTTCTATGTGTATGTCGGAGACACCCTTCCTGACCGCGTCGGTGAGGAGGCCGTTGATGAACTTGACGACCGGCGCCGCGTCCACCATGGCCTCGAGAGCCGCGAGATTCTCGTCCTCTTCCTCCTCTTCGACGAACTCGAGGTCCTCTTCGAGAAAGTCACCGAGAAGATCTTCGACCTGCTCTTCCGAGACGCCGTAGTACTTCTCCAGGTGCTTCCTTAACGTGTATTCTCCGACGATTACCGGCTCGATATCGTAGCGAGTCTTGAACCGGAGGACGTCGATGGCTTCCATCTCGGACGGGTTGGCCATCGCCACGGTCAACGTCCGACCCACCCTGCGGAGCGGGAGCACGAGGTGTTGGTACGCCATGTCCCCGTCGATGAGCTTATAGATCTTGGGATCGACCTCGACCTTCTCGAGGTCGACCGCCGGTAGCCGGTACTGCTTGGAGAGCATCCGGGTCAGCTCGTTCTCGCCCACGAATCCAAGCTTGACCAAAGAGTACCCTACACGTGTACCGCCTTCCTTGGCGTCTTGGAGCGCGTCCTTGAGTTGGTCGGCATCGATGAGGCCTTCTCGAACGAAAAGGTCACCGAGGCGAAGTTCTGCGACGTTCGTTGCCATCGCTGGAGGCCTCCGCAGGGCGGAATCAGTTGGAAACGCTTGTATCCCTAACGCCAAAGTTAGAATCGGGTGCCCCCGGCGGGCAAGAAAAAAAACACTCAACCCCCTATGATGACGAAGGGCCTCAACCGCTCGATCGTGGCCGATCCAATTCCTCGGACTGATCGCAGCTCCTCCAGCCCCCGGAATCTCCCCACCTTCTCTCGCAAAGTCAGGATGCGCCCAGCCATGACCGGGCCGATCCCGGGAAGTCGCTCCAATTCTTCGCGGCTCGCCCGATTGAGATCGAGACGAGCTGGCCTACCAGCCGTCGGATCTGTGCCCTGACGGGGCAGACCGGACGGAAGGGGCAGACGCCGTGGACTGGCGGAACCACCGAACCGAGGCTGGGCCGGCCATTCGAGGTGGGGTGTGATTCTGGCGAGTATGGCCGGCCCCACACCCGGCACCGATAGCAGATCGCTTGGTTCGGCAAACGGCCCGCGGTCCTGCCTCATTTGAACGATTCTGCCTGCTATGGCCGGACCCACTCCGGGCAGGCGATCCAGATCCTCTTCGCCGGCGGTGTTCGGGTCGATGCGTTCATCGCTCCCCAGCGGGAGGGCCCGCCGCTGAGCCTCGTCGCGGCTTTCCCTGCTCTCATCCAGGAGCACGGCCAACCCGGACGAGTCCGCGACTTCGGCGCCTTGGGTCGTCACCGGGCTCCGGACACTTTCTGCCGCAGTCCGAAGGAGGGCCAGGGCCAGGACCAAAAGAGCGGCGTGTTTGAGAGCGCGGGTTTCGGAGGAAGTCATGCGCCACGGTGCGCCCGACGACCGGGCGTAGCCATGGTTATCTGAGCAGTCCCTCGTCCGCTATGACAAATCGACCAAAAATGCCGAACTGAAATTGGGAGGACCCCGACTGGAGCCCGACGAAGGACTGCCGATCCGTGTACGAAAGCTGGAGCCGAACATCGGTACGGGATATGGCGGTCTCCACCCGAAGCACCAGGCTTCGAATCAACTCGTCCAGGAACGGCACACATTCCGCTTGGCTCGCAGTGGCACGACAGTTTCGATTCGACGCGTACTGCAAGAGCGCGGACATCGTGATCGGACGGGTCAGACGGGCGGCCCAACGGGTGGGGGGCCGCATCGAGGCCGTGAGTGAAAAGGTATGATTGTTCCTCCTTCTCTCGGTCCCCCCGGTGGGGTCACTTCCCTCACCACTCGTGAACGATCCCCGATAACTGGTCGACAAGCCGCCGCCCCACACGAGGGCGATTTCCACCGGGATCCGGTCGTCCTGCTGAATCTTCTCCTGCAGCCCAAACCCACCGAAGACAGCTTTCTGCTTGATGCGCTGAAATCCTGCGGATAAGCTAACCCGGGTGATCACCCCTTGGTCCGGGAGAGGCAAATTTACGAGCGAAAGGTTGAGGTCTGGCCAGGTCTTCCGCCGAAGCGTCCGGTCACTGCGGGTGTCCAAGGTCTTCGTCGTCGCCAGACGGTAGTTCACCCGCACTCGTAAATCCGCAGGCAGGCGCACCCCGGATCCCAGGGTCCAGCCAACCCGGTCCGTAAACGTCGTGGCCGTGTCCGCTTCTAGCAGAGCATATCCCTCCCGACCAGCGAAGCCGTAGCGGTAGGAAAACGACGGATCTATCGGAGCGCGGTCGAATCTCGACGTCACTCCAGCTTGGTAGGTGACCGTGACCGGGTCCATTGCATCCGCCACCACCCCTACCCCTCGGCTGAGCGCCGATCCCCCCGCGGCCCCGCCGGATGCCCCAAAGATAGTGGCTGGAATGACGGTGACCTGACCCGTGAAATCACGGCCCCCGTTAACGTTGCGCGCCAGCGCCAGAACCGTGTCTCCGACGGCGTCCAGGGAGCGGTCCACAAAGGTGGCGGTCCTATGACTGGAGTAGAACGTCTGCAAGCCGAGACCCGTGCGAATCCAATCGCCGAACCGTGGATCGAAGTTCATCCGGGTGCGCACGACCTGGTCGGTCTCCCACCCCAGGTCGAGTCCCAACAGCGAAAACGTCTCGTCGAACAACAAGCCCTGAACCACCGGATCCGCGACCGTCTTTTCGGGATCGAGAAGGTCCCTGCCCGTCACTACATCTGCCTGAGCGGAAAACGTCTCGAACGGCCGGAAAACGATCTCGAAGGCACTCTCGAGCGATTCCCGGGGCGACCGTGTGGGCGCCACCAGCGAATCGCTGTCCTGCTGGAGAATCTGGTCGAACCGTAGAATTTTTTGGCGACTGCCAGCATAAGTGACGCCGAAGGAGAACCGTTCCGGACTCCACCGGAAACGGCTGTTGACGACCTCGTCCTCCAATGCCCCTGGGAGTAACCAGCGCAACACCGGCTTCAGGAACCCAGGGACGATCCCAAAATCACGCCGCCCCACGGCCCGGCCGTATCCCAGGTGCCCGTCGATGCCCCTCGCCGACCCGTCCGAGGTAATCGTCGTCGAGCTGGACGTGAAGTAACCGGCCCGGGCTTCCAGGCCGTCGAGTAACAAACCGACCACGGGGTTCGCTGCCGGCGTACGCTTCCGGAACGCCACCTCGACACGCGTTCTGCGTGACTCCGGCTCCCTCAAGTTCTCAACCTTGTCCACCCGAACGTCACTCCCGCTGAGGAACCGGGGGTCCTGATTGATCCTGACGTGGGTCACCGTGACGGGAATCTCGACCCCCCAGTCCGCAGGAGCCATTCGGTCGAGATTGAAGGTCGACAGAAAGCGGATGTCCTGGTCCCCCTGAAACGTCGGATTCTCCGTCAACTGTCTGAAGAGCGAGCCACGGTTGCTGACTGCCAGATGGGTCGTCCAGACGTCGGAGGCCTCGATATCGAGGGCGAAGTATGAGGCCATCCCCGCATCTCGGAGCGGGGAAGAAAGCCTCATTTCGTTGATCCACACTTCTCCCGTTGTCGGGAAGTCCCCCTGGTTCCAAACCCCCATCGACAATTCGCGGACGGCCGCGAGGTTCGGGGCTCGCGCACGGTCCTTGAGTACGATCGCATAAGTCGAATCCCGTGCCCAAAGTACGAGCGGCGGGTCGCTGGGCCCGCGCGGCTCCAAGATGAGGCTCACCTCCGCTTCCCGTCGAAGGTCGATCCACTCCTCGAAATCGATGACGATCTCCGGGAGCCAATCATTAGGCATGATCCTCGCCGGATCCGGTGCCGGTTGAAGCCGGGTTCGATACAAGTAGAAGTTCTCGGCGTCCTCTCCGACTTTCACGAAGAAGGACACGGGTACGGTGGCCCCCCAGTCGCCATTACGTGCGACCGCCCAGAGCTTGAGTTGTCGATACGGCAGAAAATCCCTCGGACGTTGTGGAAACCGGTCAAAAACTTCCGCCCGGGATCCGGGCTGCACATTCCCATACTCCAGCTTGAGGCCCTTTTCGTTGAACTCCGTGCCCAGCCCACCGAAGGCGGCCGACTGATCGTTGAGCTCCTCGATCACGCCGGGGGGCGCCTGATACGCGTCTCCGTCGGTGACGGCGCTCACGGGGCCCACCTCGGCACGCCCAAGCATGCTCGCAGTATCACCCACGATGCCGTCCAGGACGCCCGACTCCGTGCGTTTCACCCAACGGGCTCCGACCAAACGCATCCGGAACAGCGTGACACTCTGGGCAACCCGGCCCGCGACCGTCATGCGAATGTGCTTCACTGCTCGAAAGTCGGCCTCCGAAAAGGGGCCGGGCACCTCGATGGCTCCAGCCCCACGAATCGGGATACGATAGAGTTGGAACTCGGTCCCCGTCTCCGCCTGGGTGCGTACCAGAAACGGGGATGAGCCGTCGAGCCGAACCACGAACCGCAAGTGTCGTTCGAGGTTGTCCAGGTTCCCGTCCCCGTCCAGATCTTCGGTGTCCTGAATGCCATCGCCGCGCGTGCAGTTCGCCCTCGGGTCACCGAGGTTGTAGACCCTCCTGGGCTTCCCCTGACACGTCTCTCCCCACACGCCCCTCTGATCGGCCTCGTCACTCCAGACTTCCCCGAGGCGCGGGTCCGCCTCGTGGTCGAGACGCCCCAGCCCCCACGGGGCACCGTTCTCCTTCACCCCCGTGGTTCGGCCCTGGTCATCGATGAACATCGCGTCCTCGCCGACTACACCCAGGTCGATCACGAGGGTGAGGGAGTCGCCGTCCGCCACATAGAACTCCAGCGACTCCGTTTTGGTGAGGTCCATGCCGGTGGCACTCAAGCTGGTCGTTATAGATCGCCAGGACGGCTCCGCCGGACTGCTGGCACTCGGGGTGAACGTCAGTACCATCCCCGACTCACGAGCCTGACGCCCGACCACATTGATCTGGCGATCGACATCAACTTCCGGGAGAAAGCCGATGAACACACCTGTGCTGTCCTGTCCGGGCCCTTGGACCACCCAGGTATGCTGCCAAACGAGGCGCCCCGCTGCGGATTCGTTTACCGGAAGCGGCAGGACGGTTTCCGCTCCGTCCCAGAAGGCCGGGGCGCTACCCAGGAACCAATCGGGCGAGTCGAGGGAGATAGACCGCTCATTGGACGCATCGAAGTCATCCAGAAACACATCGGCGCGAACATTCGGATTGGGGAAAGAGAGGGCGACTTCCCCCTCCAGGCCGACCCTGGAAGGCCCCCCCACCCGAAGAGCTGGAATCTTCTCCAACAACCGGTCGAGGCCACTCGCGGGAAAGTCGAAATCCATGCTGAGTCCGCTCAGCGTGATCGCGGCAGCTTCGTTTCCCAACTGTGGCCGATTGACCAACGCCTGCTCACTCTGGCGTAGAGCCAGGATATTGAACTCCCCGTAGCGACCGGCCTGGACGGCGCCGTTGAAGCCGAAAACGGAGGTGGGGGTGACCTGAAAGATCGACTTCTGCTCCCACGAGACTCGTACAACGGGTTCGGATGCCGTGGCGAAAAGCGCCTCCGGCTGAGTCAGCGTGATCTGTCCGATCGCATAGTCGATCGTATAGTCGAGGTCACGGACCAGAAGGCGATCTCCAAGAAACACCCGCTCCGACTCGCCGCGGACACCCAGCGCACCCAGCGAGAAGGAGGAGATGACACCTCGGCTTCGTAGTTCGAAGGGGATGTTCAGGCGATAGAGCCCACCGCTCTCTCGCAGAAAAGGGTCCTCGGCTTCGTAGATCGTGGGGTTCCCATCGGACCCGAGAATCTGCTTCGTCTCGTCCGCCGTCAGGCCTAACACCGGTACAGGGGGCGGAGTCTGGAACGGGCGTAGCGTGGGAAAGAAGATAAAAACGCCGGGGACCACCGGCTGCTCCTCGATAAACTCACCGGTCCACCGGTAGAGTGCTCCCGCGTCGAGGACGTCGACGGGGGACTCTTCATCCAGCCCGAAGAGCCGCAGGAAGGTCAGGTCCCTCCCGGCGCCGTCCCGCGTGAAGGTACGACCCGCGCTGAGCTCGCCCAAAGAGATGGACAACCCTACCGAGGACGGCTCCACGTCGACCGACGAGGAGACGCGGTACACCTGATGCATCTCCTGATCCCAAGTGGGCAGACCCGGTCTGTGGTTGGCCCTGGATGCCTGCAGCAACCGGAGCGAAGGGCTCCCGCCGGCGTTGTAGACTTGTTCGGGATTGTACGTCCCAATCGTGTCGCCCGTCGCCGAAATGTAGGTGATTGCGAGCATCTCGTCGCGACCGAGAGGCCGCCTCAGGGCCACCCACAGCCCGCTCGAATGAATCGAATAGTCGACGCCAGGTTGAAGGAAGCGGAACCACCCAGACTCCTGCACGGTAATTCCGTCCCGGCTGGCGAACCCGTCCGCCTGGATGAGCCCGTCCACCTGCTGCCTCGTCACGGGGTCCGTCTCGAATCGATAGATCTGCACCGGGTCCACCCCGGGCGCCACGTCCAGAGGGACCGAAGACGGATTCAAGCCCAGGACATCGATGTGCGGGCTGCCGGCGATTTCCGCAGGATCGACGAGAAAGAAGAATTGCCCTCTCACGTAGTCCGCATCGTCGAGAACGAGCGTGTCGAGCTGCACGAAATTTTCCTGGCCGGGGCCACCGCTCAAACGGAATTCTCGACTCGACACATCTCCCGTTTGTTGGGCCCAGACACCTCTGAAATCAAGCGGACCCACCTGCCCGGTCACCAGAAGACCGAAGTTACCGGCGGGAACACCCTGAGTCAGAAAGCGCGACCTGGGAAGAGCGAAGGTGACGTCCCCCAACTCCAACGTCTTCAGGATCGCGTCAGCGCCGCCCTGGTAGAAAATATTGACGTTGTTGGCGGCCGAAAACTCGCGCGCCTGATCGAAGTCCACATTCAGCGTGATGCGGTCGGCCACGGTGCCCGCCGCCCGAACGGCAAACTGAATGTCGGGACTGATCCGAGGGAGCAGGCCCGTTTCGCAGGAATCCTGCACGCGTATATCGCAAGGGCGGAACCGGGTCCAATCGCCGCCCAATTCGGCCTGACCCACGATCTCGAAGTCCAGGTCGGCGAGCTCGCTCACCGAGCCGCCGGCTGCCGGCACGCGACCAGGGGGGTCGCGGCCCCGAAAGAAAGGCCCGAAAAGGTCCGCCTGCCTCAGGGCCAGCCGACGCCGGAGCAGCGTCGGTCCCCGAGCCACCATCCAACGAGATATGTTCGGCGTGGGCCCATCGGTGACGATCGTGGGTGCGTAGAAATCGATCGGCACGAGGAGCGGAACCGACTTCAGGCCAATGCGGCCGACCGTATACCCTCCCTGCCCTGACCGACCCGGAAAGGGCGAAAGAAACTCGGGAAGCTCGAACTCGGGTGGTTGAAGACGCACCGTGTCCGGCAGCGCGACTGATACTTGCCCAAGTGCTGCCCGGGGTGCAACCATTGTGAGGACCAGAATGGCCAGTGTCAGAGCCATGAATCGACTACTTCGCTGGGATCGGATCTCGGCGTGCGGTGTAGGGGTGTCGCTATGAGGATCATCACCAAATATCTAATCCGCGCCCATATCGGACCGTTCCTTTTTGCATTCTCGGCTCTCACCGGGCTCCTGTTCCTGAATGCGTTCGCCGTGCGGATGGCCGACCTCCTCGGAAAGGGACTCCCCTGGACCGTGATCGGTGAGTTCGTACTCCTGTCGCTTCCCCATACCGTCGCGCTCACTCTCCCCATGGCCATCCTGGTATCTGTACTCTACACGTTCAGCGAGCTTACCGCCGCGAACGAGATTACCGCTATGGCCGCGGGTGGTATCAGACCGCTCCGGATTCTTCTCCCGCTCTTGGGAGTCGGTACCATCCTGGCAGGCGTGATGCTGTTTTTCAACGACCAGGTGCTCCCGGATGCCAACCACAAACTCAAGAGCCTGATCATCGACGTCGCGCGAAAGAGTCCCACGTTCGAGCTTCGTGAGGGGGTCATCAATGAGATCGATACCGAGAACAGAAACGGAGCGGTGTACCTTCAGGCGGAGACCATCGACCCCGTCACGAACGAGATGACGGAGGTCTTCATCTACGATCTGACCGACCCGAACGCTCACCGCACGACCTATGCGGCGCGTGGAACGATGGCGTTCAGCGACAGCGGCACCGACCTCTACCTGACCCTCTACGACGGCCGCATCCTCGAGGCCGGCCAAGAAGGGGGCGGTGAGTTCAACCGATCGGACTTCGAGAAACAGTTCATTCCACTACGGGGGGTCGGGGACGAACTCGAGCGCCAAGAGGGGGGCGCCTCACGGAGCGATCGCGAGATGTCTATCGCGCTGTTGAGAGCCGAAATCCTCAACCGAAACGAAGAAATCGTCCGCGTCCGAGAGCGAAGCCTCGCACTTGCTCAAAAGACGGTCACGGATGCACTGGCGTACCCCGACCCGGACCTGATCGAGGCGGACGAGGCGGAATCCGAGTTCGTCAGTCGACGAGGTTCCATAATCGGCGGGGGCCGCGGCCAACGCCTCAACCTCAGGACCGACAACCTGACTCAACAAGCCGCGTTGGCCGGGCGTCAGAACCTTGGCCGCGTCTTGGCTCTTCAGCAATCGGTGGACCAGTTTCGTGTTGAGATCCACAAGAAGTACTCGATCGCTTTCGCGTGTATCGTGTTCGTATTGCTCGGCGCCCCACTGGCCATCCGCTTCCCTCGAGGAGGGGTTGGTCTGGTCATCGTCGCCTCGGTCGCCATCTTCGCCGTGTACTGGGCGGGCCTCATCGGCGGAGAGAACTTGGCCAATAAAGGACTCGTGACACCGTTTTGGGCCATGTGGACCGCAGACCTCGTCTTCCTCGGTCTCGGCCTCGCGTTGGCCGCGCGCATGAGCCATACGGCAAGCTCGAATGGTGGGGGCGCCCTCGGTGAGGCGCTGTTCAACCTCTCGAGTCTGGTGCGCACGGTGACAGCCCGTTATCGCAAGGCATGATCAGGATTCTGGACCGCCTGATCGGGGGCACCTTCCTTCGCATTTTTGTTGTGTTCGTCCTCGGCGCCCCCCTCTTGTTCATCGTCGGAGACATGGTGGAGTACGTGGACCGGTACTTCGAACGGGGACTTTCGGTGAGCGACCTCGCGCTCGCTTACGTGTACATGCTCCCCGAGTTCATCTCCTGGTCCTTCCCGATCGCCGCCCTGATCGCCGCGGTGTTCACGATTCACTCCATGACGCAGCATCGAGAGATCCTCGCCGCCAAGGCCGGGGGAATTTCGTTTCACCGCCTGATGGCGCCGCTCATCGTGTTGGGACTGGTCCTGACCGGAGTCGGACTCCTCCTCAGTGAGGTCGTGCCCGTGGCCAAGAGGCGCTCCGGGCAGATTCTTCGCGGCGAACAGATCGGACGCCAATGGCGCAACAACTTCGTGTTCAAGACCGACGACGCCCGCACGTTGACCGTGAGAAGACTCAACATCTTCCCACCGGAGCTGACCCGGGTGGCGCTGGAGGTTCCCGCCGGATCCAACGGAGAGGCGGCACAGCATCTGCAGGCGACGCAAGCGAAGTTCGACAGCCTACTGGGATGGACGTTCGTGGACGGGTATCTGCGTATCCTCCCCGACCGGGAGACCCCGCTCACCTTGAACTTCGACTCGCTCAGGTCGAGTGCCTTCGGCGAGCCCCCGGAGGGTCTCCTCGGGAGGCCCACCGAGGTAGGCGAGATGACCAACTCCGAAATCGACCGGTTGGTGGCCAATCTCACTCGCTCCGGCGGGGACGTCAGCGCGTTGTTGGTAGAGAAAGGACAACGTAAGGCCATCGCAGTCGCGACGTTGGTGATCATCCTGTTCGGTGGCCCACTCGCGACGAGCTCGCAACGGGGCGGGAGGGCCTACGGAATCGGCATCGCTCTCGCGTCGGTGATCCTCTACCTGCTCATGTTCCGTTTGGCGGGAGCCGCAGGCCAGTCGCGAGCCATCCCGCCGCTGTGGGCCGCCTGGCTTCCCAACCTCGTGTTCCTGACGTGCGGGCTCATCCTTTTGAAGCGCGTGAGGACTTGAGGGCTGGCCCACCTCCTTCGAGCCGTGCCAGGAACTCCAGAAACCCTCCCGTCAGGCTACCGGTGGACACTTCCTGCACCGGTCCGCTGAGCGTGATCTCCATCTCGGCGGTGACGCTCACCTCCACGCTACCGCCCTCCATGCGCACTTCGAACTGGCCGGGCTCGGCTCTTCCCGATTTCACCGCGGCGGCCGCGACCGCACAGGCCGACGTTCCGGAGGCGGAGGTCGGTCCCACGCCTCTCTCCCAGATCAACGCCTCCAGAGTTCGGTCGTCGAGTACGCGGGCAACCTGAACGTTGGTACCGTCGGCGAAGGCAGGGTGAACAGAAATCTTCGGCCCGATCTCGTCGATGAGCTCGCGCTTCCACTCCCCGGGAAAAACCACCGCGTGGGGATTACCAATAGATACGAGATGTACGACCGGACTCCCTGCCTCGCCGAGGTCGAGTCGTTGTTCCGCGTCCAAGGCTTCGGGGTCGAGTCCGACGGCACCGGGTCCATGGCCGGCTCGGCCCATCTCCGCGGATACATCGTAAAGCCCTCGTGACGGAGGACCCAACACATGCAGCTGCACCGTGTCTCCTCCCACCGAGACGTCGAAAGGCCCCCCGCCCACAAGCCCCTCGCGTGCCAGATACGACGCGAGAATTCGGAGGCCGTTGCCGCTCCGCTCAAACTCGGACCCGTCCGGGTTGAACATCCGGAGAGGAAACGGCCGGGTGGTCCGATCGAGGAGGAGCACGATTCCGTCGCTGCCGGGGCCCTTCCAACGGTCGCAGACGGCGGTGATCCTCTCTCTGTCGAGCACCCAATCGTCGCCGGCCTCGAACACGAGATAGTCGTTTCCGAGACCATGCCCCTTGAAGAACGCCGAGCTGGCGTGGGCCGTCTCACGAGCTGAGAGTGTCACGTCGAGCCCCCCATCGTCCGTGTCCGAGGTCGTTTTCCGGCTCATGCGAAACCGGAGGAACAGACAGTAGCCTCCAGAAGGCTGTTGAAGAAGGACGGTGGGCTGCACCGTGGATGCCGCCACGAGCACGACCGTCTCCGTGCTCATGCTTACGAGGCCTAGGAATCGTTCGGGAGACATACTACCTTTTGGAGACATTGGATGGGGTGATTTGAGGCGTATTGCGGCCCGGTACAAACCGCTAAAAAGCCAGGCCTCGGCGCGGAAGGATTGCGGCGGGGTTTTGAATTTCGGACCGCCCCTCCCCGCATGACTCCGAGAGGCGAGATATAAGATCCATGGTCAGGCCCACCCCCAACGGCGAACGCTCCGCGGCACTCCAAGCCGCTCTAGCGAAGCGCATCCTCATTCTGGACGGTGCCATGGGCACCATGATCCAGGGTTATGGGCTGGCCGAGGAAGATTTTCGGGGTGAGGCCTACCGCGATCAGCCGGAGGCGCTCTTCGGAGCCAACGATCTGTTGTGCGTCACACAGCCGCACATGATCCAGGAAATCCACCGAGCGTATCTCGAAGCCGGTTCGGACATCATCGAGACCAACACGTTCAACGCGCAGGCGATCTCGCTCGCCGACTACGGGCTCGAGGGGGAAGCCTATCGGCTGAACGTGGCGGGGGCGGCATTGGCCCGTGAGGCGGCCGATGAGATGACCGCCCGGACGCCCGACAAGCCTCGTTTCGTGTGCGGCAGCATCGGCCCCACCAACCGTACGGCGTCCATGTCCCCGGACGTGGACGACCCCGCGTTCCGGAACGTCGACTTCGACGAGCTGGTGCAGGCGTACACCGATCAGGCGCGTGGGCTCATGGATGGAGGGGCCGACGTCCTGATCGTCGAAACGATCTTCGACACCCTGAACGCGAAGGCCGCCATCTTTGCGATCCTGGGCCTCTACGAGGATAGAGGTACGTCCCTTCCGTTGATGATCTCGGGAACCATCGCAGACGCCAGCGGTCGCACGCTCAGCGGGCAAACGACGGAGGCTTTTTACAACTCCATCCGGCACGCCGAGCCGTTCTCCGTGGGGCTGAACTGCGCCCTCGGGGCGGAGCAACTTCGACCGTACCTGGAAGAGCTTTCGCAGATCGCGGATGTGCCCGTGAGTTGTCACCCGAACGCCGGACTTCCGAACGCCTTCGGCGAGTACGACGAAACGCCGGACGTCACGTCGAAAATCATCCGAGAATTCGCTGAGGCGGGCTTCGTCAACATCGTGGGCGGCTGTTGCGGTACGGGACCTACCCACATCGAAGCGATCGCGGACGCAGTGGCGGACCTTCCACCCCGAACCATTCCCAAACTCGAGCCCCGGTTCCGGGTGAGCGGCCTCGAGGCCCTCACGATCGGCCCGGACTCCCTCTTCGCGGACATCGGAGAGCGCACCAACGTCACGGGCTCGAAGCGTTTCCGAGACCTCATCACCGACGACGCTTACGAAGCCGCGGTCGAAGTCGCCCGGCAGCAGGTCGAGAGTGGTGCACAGATGCTCGACATCAACATGGACGAGGGCCTGCTCGACTCGGTCCAGGCCATGACCACGTTCCTCAATCTGCTGGGCTCCGAGCCATCCGTGAGCCGTATCCCTTTCGTGGTGGATTCGTCGCGCTGGGAGGTTATCGAAGCCGGGCTCAAGTGCGTGCAGGGCAAGAGCGTCGTGAACTCGATCAGCCTCAAGGACGGAGAGGAGGCATTCGTCGAAAAGGCTCGTCTGGCGAGGCGTTATGGAGCCGCGGTGATCGTCATGGCATTCGACGAAGAAGGCCAAGCAGACACGGTTGAGCGTAAGGTCGCCATATGTGAGCGGGCGGCTCAGGTGCTCCGTGAAAAAGTCGATTTCCCTCTCGAGGACGTGATCTTCGACCCCAACATCTTCGCCGTGGGAACCGGCATCGAAGAGCACAATACGTATGCCATCGCTTTCATCGAAGCCACCAGGCAAATCAAGGAGCGTATTCCCCACGTACACGTGAGCGGAGGGCTGAGCAACGTTTCGTTCGCGTTTCGTGGGAGCCCGCGTGTTCGTGAGGCGATGCACACCGCGTTCCTCTACCATGCCATCAAGGCCGGTTTGGACATGGCCATTGTGAACGCCGGAGCACTCTCGGTCTACGACGACGTGCCGGCAGACCTTCTCGAGGCGGTCGAGGACGTGCTCTTCAACCGGCGTCCCGACGCCACGGATCGTCTGACGGCGCTCGCCGAGCAGTACGCCGGGGCGACGCAGGAGCAGGTCGTGATCAACCGGGAGTGGCGATCCGGTTCGGTGGAAGATCGTCTCCGACACGCGCTCGTACACGGGGTGACGGACTACATCGTGGACGACACCGAGGAGGCGAGGAGCCAACGGGCTCTGGCGCTCGAAGTGATCGAGGGCCCCCTCATGGACGGCATGAACGAGGTCGGCGATCTGTTCGGCGCCGGCAAGATGTTCCTGCCACAAGTCGTAAAAAGCGCTCGGGTCATGAGGCAGGCCGTGGCCCACCTGGAACCCTTCCTGGACGCTGAGAAGGCCGCGGGTGGGCGGGACTCCAAGTCCGGAAGCCTGATCGTCATGGCCACCGTGAAGGGCGACGTGCACGACATCGGCAAGAACATCGTTTCGGTCGTGCTCCAGTGTAACGGCTACGAGGTCGTGGACCTGGGTGTCATGGTCCCCGCTGAGACCATCCTGAAGGAAGCCCGGGACCGGAACGCGGATGTGATCGGCCTGAGCGGGCTCATCACACCGTCTCTCGACCAGATGGTCCATGTGGCCACCGAGATGGAGCGGCTGGACTTCGAGCTGCCTCTCCTCATCGGTGGTGCCACCACCTCTCGCAGGCACACAGCGGTCCGAATCGCCGAGAAGTACAAAGGCCCGACGGTTCACGTCGTGGATGCGTCCCGGTGCGTGCCGGTCCTCCGGGCCGTGCTGGATGATGAGAAGCGGGACGCGTTCATCACACAGCTCGATGAGGACTATGCCCGCGAGCGGGAGGCCCACGCCGCCCGAGCCGCGAAATCCAGGCTCATTCCTATCGCAGCGGCCCGCAAGAACAATGTGTCCCTGGACTGGAGCGTGTTCGAGCCGACGGTGCCGCGCGAGCTGGGCATTCATGTCTTCGACGACTATCCGCTCGCCGAGCTCGTGGACTACATCGACTGGGGCCCCTTCTTCCACACCTGGGAAATGAAGGGCCGGTATCCAGAGATCCTCGAGGACACAGAAGTGGGAGAGCAAGCTCGCATTCTGTTCGCCGATGCGCGTACGCTGCTCGATCGTATTGTTTCCGAGGGCCTGCTCGAGGCGCGCGCCGTGGTCGGCCTCTTCCCCGCTCAGCGCGTGGGGGACGACCTCGAGGTGCTCGCCGGCGATGGCGAGGCGTGTACGGTGCACGGCCTTCGCCAGCAGTTCCAAAAAAAGGATGGGCGACCCAACGTCTGCCTGTCGGACTTCGTGGCACCGAAGGGGTCGGGGCTCACCGATCACATCGGCGCGTTCGTGGTGACCACCGGGCTCGGCCTGGACGAGTTGTGCGCCTCGTTCGAAGAGAAGCTCGACGACTACGGAAGTATCATGGCGAAGGCACTGGCCGACCGCCTCGCGGAGGCGTTCGCGGAGTGCCTGCACGAGCGCGTCCGGCGTGATCTTTGGGGCTACGAAGTGGGCGACGGCCAATCCCAGGTCGACCTGATCTCTGAGAATTATTCCGGAATCCGGCCCGCGCCGGGGTATCCGGCCTGCCCGGACCACACTGAGAAAAGCACCTTGTTCTCGCTGCTGGACGCCGAGCGTCACACCGGTGTCAGCCTCACCGAAAGTTACGCCATGCTGCCGGGAGCCTCGGTGTCCGGCTGGTACTTCGCGCACCCGGAAGCCCAATACTTCGGACTGGGCCGGATCGGGAAGGATCAGGTGACCGATTATGCCGAGCGGAAGGGCATGTCCGTGGCAGAGGTCGAACGTTGGCTTCAGCCCAACCTAGGGTACGAACCGGAGGAGGAGGGGACCCCGTGAGCGCGCAAGAAGCGAAGGAGACGGACGCCTTGAGGGAGCTCATCGACGACGGGCGCGTGCACGTCATGGACGGGGCGATGGGAACGGAACTCTACGCTTGCGGGGTCTTCGTCAACGTTTCGTACGACGGGCTCAACCTCGAAACGCCCGACATAGTGGAGAACGTCCACCGGAACTACGTCAACGCCGGCGCCGAAGTCATCGAGACCAACACGTTCGGGGCCAATCCGGTCAAGCTCTCCAGCTATGGCCTGGCCGACCGAACGGAAGAGATCAACCGCGCGGCTGTGCACCTGGCCCGGAGGGCAGCCCAGGACCGAGCCCTGGTGGTCGGCGCCATCGGGCCGCTGGGTATCCGCATCGAACCGCTCGGGCCCACGTCGCGTGAGGAGGCCCAGGAGTTCTATCACCGGCAAGTCGATGGGCTCGTGGAGGGCGGGGTGGACGGTTTCGTTCTCGAGACCTTCAGCGACCTCAACGAGATGGAGCAAGCCTTCAAGGCCGTCCGGAGCCGATCGCCTCTCCCGGTCATTTGCCAGGTCACGGTGGGGGACGACGCTTGCACCTCGTACGGTACGTCTCCGGAGGACGTCGCGACCGAAGTCGCCGCTTGGGGCGCATCGGTGATCGGGCTCAATTGCTCCGTAGGGCCGGCCGTCATGCTCGACGCAGTGGAGCGGATGGCCGAAGTGACCGACCTACCCCTTTCGGCCCAGCCCAATGCCGGTCTGCCCCGTGCCGTAGGCGATCGCAAGATCTACCTGGCCAGCCCCGAGTACATGGCGCAGTACGCCCGTCGTATGATCGAAGCGGGAGCCCGCTTCGTGGGGGGGTGCTGCGGTACGAGTCCGGAACACATCCGGAGCATCCGAGCGCTGGTCGGCGGCGTGCGACCGCCGTCCACGCGAGTCCGCCCGGGCTCGCACGCCGAGCCACACGACACGCCCATTCAGCCGGAAGTGCCGCTCCGCGAGCGCTCCGAATGGGGACGGCAGCTCGCCGAGGGCACCTTCGTCACGAGTGTCGAGGTCACGCCGCCCAAGGGTTGGAACGCGGAAGTCCTCTTGGAGCAGTGCCGGGGCATCCAGAGCGCCGAAGCCGATACCGTGAACGTCCTCGATCACCCGCACTCCCCCAATCGGATGAGCGCTTTGCCAGCCGCCATGCTGATCCAACGGGAGGTGGGCATCGAGACGATCGTACACTATCCGTGCCGCGACCGGAACATGACTCGCATGATCAGCGACTTGCTTGGGGCCGCCGCTGCCGGGCTGCACAACCTCCTCCTCGTGACCGGTCGTCCCCCAGCTATGGGTCCCCACCCGGATTCCACGGCTTCACTCGACATCGACTCGATCGGACTCACCAACGTGGTCCACGGCCTGAATCGGGGAGTCGATCCCGGGGGAAACGCGATCGGTGTACCCACGCGCTTCGTCATCGGGGTCAGGGTGAGTCAAGTCGCCGTGGACCAGGACCGGGAAGCAGGACGCTTGAACTGGAAGGTCGATGCCGGCGCCGACTTCGTTGTCACCCGGCCGGTGTTCGACGCGGGACGGCTCCATTCCTTCTTGGAGCGCGTGCCGGAGTTGTCCGTGCCCATCATCGCGAGCTTGCGACCGCTCACTTCTCTTCGCGAGGCCGAGTTCCTCCACAACGAGATTCCGGGCATCCACATCCCGGACCGAGTTCTGACCCGGATCGCCGATGCCGAAGCCCGAGGTGAGGATGCCGCGCGAGCGGAGGGTGTCTCCATCGCCCTGGAGGCATTCGAGGCCATCCGCGACTCCATCGCGGGCCTCCACATCCATGTCGCCGATGGCAACCTAGACGGCGCGTTGGAGCTCCTGTCCGAAATACGAAACTCGGTCTAGAGCAGCCTTCTAAGCGACGGGCTGCCCGGCCCGCTGTCGGGCCGCAACAGCCAGCCCGAGGATCACAGCCAGAAGGTAGAGCAGAGGATAGAGCAGTGGTAGCTCGAGACCGAGCCGCTGGCTCATGTTCGCCAACAGGGGCTCCATGACACCCTGTAGACCGTACCACGCCCCGGCCCAAGCGTGGAAAACGGAGACGATTACCGAAGCCACCAAGAGGGTTCGCAGGATGAACGCCCGTGGACCGGCATAGTCCATGATGGCCGGAAACCCCAGGGCCAGGAGTGGGAAGAGAGGCAGGAAGAAACGGCCGATGCCGTATCCCACCGATCCGTGGTGTTCGATGCTCAGAATGAACAGGAAGTGAATCAGCACCAGAGACCCGATCACCAAGAGACGCTTCAGGGGCCACTGCGTTCGAAGCAGCCCATAGGCGCCGAGCACGAACAGGGGAAAGAAAAAGACGAGCCCGTACTCCGGATGCGTCAGATAGAAGTGCAGCTTCTCCACGGAGTTTCCCAAGTTGAACTGGGGATAGTTCAGCACTCCGCCCTCTCTGTAACCGGTACGCCAGGGAGCACCGAACGCCAGCGTGTGATAGGCGGCCAGGGCGAGTACGGGCGGAAGGCCTCCGAGAACCAGGGCAGCTCGCGCTTTCGGACCCCTGTCACGGATCACCCAAAACACCACGAGTCCAGCCACGAGCGGAACCACCAAGTAAGAGGTCAGCACCGAGAGTCCCGCCAGAAAACCGGCAAGTCCTCGGGCGGCCAGGGCACGCCGGGCTCCTGAATCGCGGGCCCCCTCCAGCAGTGCGGCGGCCACCAGAAGAAGGGCCAGGGCGACGTTGTCCTGATTCAGGAGCGCGGACCCGGCCCACCAGGGGCTGGCCACTCCGAACGCCAATGCAGACCAGAAGGCCGTGCGCCGCTCAACCCCCCAGCCTACGAGGATCAGGAAGAAACAGGCCACCGCAATGGCGCCCAAGGGCGTCGTCAGCGCCAGAGTGAGAATCCACCACACGACGGACTCGTGGGTCTCAAAACGAAATCCCAGCGCCGCGCTCGCCGCGTAGATCGGAGCGGCGATGAGGAAGAGCCCGGGTCCGTGGTTGACCCGGAACACATCACCTGCGGGATACACGTTGTAGAGAACTCGAAACGACTCGGTTCGGGTCTCGGTATTAAGGAACCGATCGGGACCGATCATCTCACCCTGAACGAAGTGAAGCCGGCCTCGCTCCACGATGTTCTCCAACTCCGCGCCGATCAGGCTCACCTCAGGTCCACGTTGGGGGATCGCGGCGTAGAGAGCCCAGAGAGACATGAAGAGAACCCAAAACGCTCTCCGATCCGATCCGATCCCCATGTTACGCCCGCTCGGAGGTCACGACCGAAGCAGGGCGGCGACTCAACCCAGCGCAGACGATCAACGCGGCGACGCTGAGCACCGCCCCCCACACCGTCGGCGCCCCACTCGCGAACCAGACCCGGATGTGCGACTCACCTCCCGGGATCGAGACCAAGAGACCACCACTCTCTGGATTCGTTCCGACCTCGAGCCGACTCGCGTCGCCATCCCTGGAAAGCTCGGCCTTCCATCCCGGGAAGTAATAAGTGCGGAGCGCCACCTCGCAGGGCCCGTCGCTCTCGACCCTGAAGACGCGCTCCGCCTGATCCCAGGCATCTACCGAGACGCGGCAACCGGGTGTCAACGGAAGCACCAGAGGCTGGTCCGGGAGCGTCGTAGGATCGACCCCGGTGTTCGGCAAGAAAAAAGACTGGCGGGCGTGGAAGGTCTGGGCGAGTGCCGTACCCGAGAGCTCTCCGGAATGGAATGCTTCGACTGCGGGAGTCATCCGCGCAATCGAGCCGAACGACACACCGGTGAGCACACCGACGATGATAAGGCCACCGGCGAGCACCATGACGGCCAGATCGCTTCGGCGGCCGGGAGAGGGCCTCACGTGGCTCGCAGCGGACACCACGGCCCGTACCGTGACAGCCGTCAGCACAGCCCAAGGAACCGCCGTCACCTCAAGAAAACGCCACGGGAGTTCGGCCTCGTGCAGGACCGGAAATATCGCCCAGATCACCGTCGACAGCGGGGTCGCCAGGACGAGGGATAGGACGCCGAACGTAACCAGGAGTGGGACCCCGCTCGACGCGGAGCGCCACCGGGCTGCAGAGGTTTCGGGCTCGGTGACGGTGGGTCCAGCGGAGGCCTCGATCCGCTCGGTGGAGCCCGATTTTCTTAGGACCCCCAGCATCACGAGGCTTATGAGGAGTCCACTCACGGGCAGGAGCGCTGCGTCCTCGAGGGTCCGTCTCAGTCGCGGCATCAAGATCGCATCGTCGTCGAACAGGAAGTTGAGAGACCACCACTCGCCACCTGCTTGCTGGGGTATGGACATCTGGGGGAGGTGTACGAGCATCGGCAACAGGAAGACCCCAGCGATCGCGGCGCCGAGGACGCCCCCCGCGACGATCCGGAGGGAGCCACTCACTTCCGCGCGCAAAGCACTCCGAACCACCACCCAAGCCGCCACGAGATAGGTCACCATCACCACGTACGGAAGATTCGTGAGAGCCAGCAACCCATAGGTGAGGGCGAAGAACGATACGGCACGCGCCCGCTCCGAGGGCCGAGCCACCTCCAAGCGGTGAAGCGCAACCAATATCCAGGCGGCCAGACCACCGCCTGCCAGGAAGGAAAACAGTCCCGCCGAGAAGAGCTCGAAGGCCCTGAAGGGCGTAACGAGCCAAAGGCCAACCGCGAGCCATGCATACCGGCCCGCCCGGAGCGCCCGGGCCAAGGTGTAGACCCCACACGCACCGATGAACGAGAAGACCCCTAAGGCCACCATCAGCCCCGCCATCAATCGCCCGCCCGCGATCCACGTGAAAAATGCGGTCAGCGCAGATAGGGCGGGTGGGTAGAAGTAACCCGTTGGCCCACCCCACCCCAAGTTGAAGTCGCCATACCACCGAGGGTACCAATGCCCCTGCGCGACCCCACGCGCGAACTGATCCGCCATCGCGAGGTGGACCGCGAGGTCGGTCGCGGAAGGGAGTCGGACACGGAAATAGAGGACAGGCAGGACGGCCAACGCCGCCAAGGCCAAGGCCGCCCGCCACGAGGGGAGCGTCGGGCTCGCCGGGTCGAAAATGGTATCCCGCGGCCGAAGCGTCACCTACGCCGCCGGTTCAGGGGGTTCGGAGGACCGAACCTCGGCCAAGAACGCGTCGTAGTCGCGGATGTAGTCGTCCGGGTCGTAAGGATCCGACGCGAAGACGATCAGGAGCGCGTCCTCCGTGGACTTGTACTGCGTCGTCCAGACCATGGGCGCCACATGCAGTCCAACTTCCGGGTTGTCGAGGAGCACCTCCTGGTGGCTGGACTCCGTCGTCCACGACACAGGCCATGGACCCCTTCACGCAGACCAGGAGCTGTTCACACGCACGGTGCGCGTGTTCACCTCGAACCTCCTTCGAGCTTACGTCCATCACCAGGAAGCAGCGCTTGGGAGTGAACGGGAGACCCGCTCCGACCCCACGTGCGATCAGATCTCCCCGCAGATCCTCGATCCTCGGAACCCGGTGAAGTGAAACTCCCGAGACTTCGATCACGAGATCCCGCGGCTGACTTCCGCTCGACGAGCCCGCTACGGAAGAGCCCGCCACGGAAGAACCCGCGTCGCCGGCATAACGCATGATTCGGGCCGGATTCCCGATGACGACGGCGTGGGGCGGAACCGATCGAGTAACCACGGCCCCCGCTCCTACCATCGCGTACTGACCGATCGTGAGGCCAGGCAGAATAGTGGCGTTCGCTCCGATCGAAGCCCCTCGCCGGACGACCGTGGGGGAACGCTCGTCGAGATCTTGTTTGCTCCGGCGTACAGGATGGTTGGTGAAGGTGGCGTTCGGCCCCACGAAGACATCGTCCTCGATCCGAACGCCGTCTAGGAGCCGCACCCCCGGCCTGATGGTGACCCGATCTCCGATCACCACGTCGTTTTCGACGAACGTGTGCTCGCAGATGTCACATTCGGCTCCGATGCGGGCTCCCGGAAGGACATGGGCGAAAGCTTGCACCCGGGTGCCCTGACCAACCTGTTGGGATTCCAGCAGGGCGTTTTGGTGGACGAAAACGCTGCCCTCACTCATCCGCTCCTCCTAAGGTCGTCTCCCTCTACGTCGTCTCCCGTCGCGGTGTCTGCGCCTGCGCTGTCTCCGTTGCCCCTCTCGGCTCGCCACTCGTTGACCAGTTGGACGACTCGCTCCACCTCCCAGTCCAAGAGGTACGCGTGGATCGGCAGGGAGACCTCCTCCTCCGTCAGCGCCCGGGCCCGCTCGACCGTCCCGATGACCTCGTGTGGACCCGACGAGAGCGCGGGCTGAGAGGGGATCAAAGTGGGATAGTGGACCGCCGTCGGCACTCCGCCCGCTTCGAGATGAGCGCGAAACGCCGCCCTCCCATCCTCGGGCACACGCACGGGGAAAAGGTGCCAGGAGGATTGGAAGCCACGGCTCGCCGGAACGGGCCTGACGTCCGGGTTCGATATCCCCTCGAGATAACGGCCCGCGACCTCCGCTCGGCGCGTGTTCCACTCTTCCAACCGGGGGAGGAACACGTCCTCGAGCACAGCGGCGTGGAGCTCATCGAGACGGCTGTTCATCCCGATGTGGAGGTGCTCGAACTTCGCGCCCTGCCCGTAGTCCCGGAGTTGGCCGGCCAGCTCGGCGACTTCCGGGTCATCCGTAACGAGCGCGCCGCCGTCACCCAGAGCCCCGAGGTTCTTGGTCGGGTAGAAGCTGAGCGTCGCGACCAGCCCCACCGACCCAGCCGGCCTCCCATCATGCGCCGCACCCAACGCCTGGGCACAGTCCTCGATCACGGGGATCCCGTGTCGGCTCTGGATGTCCGTGAGGCGTCCGATGTCGAGACAGCGTCCGTAGAGATGGACCGGCACCAGGAAGCGGATCTCGGAGTCGTGTTCGAGTGCCTGATCCGCGAGGTCCAAGTCGAGGAGCCCGAACTCGTCGGTATCCACGAAGACTGGGCGCCCGCCGGCTCTCACGATTGCCAGGGTGGTCGCGAACGCGCTGAGCGGCGTGGTCAGGACCTTGTCTCCGGGCCGCAGGCCCAGAACACGGAGGGCCAGCTCGATGGCGTCCAGGCCACTCGCACATCCGACCGCATGGGTGCGGCCGCAGTAGCCAGCGATCTTCTCCTCGAAGCGACGAACCCGCTCTCCCAGTATGTACCAGCCGCTCTCGCCGACGGCTGCGACGGCGTTCAACACGTCGGACCGCGTGTCCTCCCACTGGCGAATGAAAGGGCTGGACGACACCGGCTGCTGGGAATCAGACATGGAACTAAGCTACTACGGCAGCGGTGAGGAAGGCGATGATACTTTTCGAGCTGTCCTCGGGGGTCTCGATCACATAGAAGCACGCGCCAGCGCCTTGTCGAGCCTGTCCTGCACGCGCCGGTGGCCCAAGTTGCTGATGTAGACCTTTTCCGCGCCGGCAGCACGCAGGGCCTCCAACGTCCTCCCCAAAACCTCTCCAGGCGAGGCACCCGCGGCGAATTCGCGGGTCAATTCCTCCGCCGGAACGGGGAAAAACTCCCCCAGCCGCCCGAGCGTTTTGGGTTGGGCACTCCAGTAGTAAAAGATGCCGAATATTCCCGGCGTGGAGACACCCCGGCGATCGCACTCCTCGAGGAACGACTCCACCCGACCCGCGCTGTGGTGGGATACGACCTGCGTGAGGTAGAATTCGGCTGTGAAATCGTCCGAGCCGATGTACTCGACCTGTTTGCGCACGTCGCGATGCGGGTTCGCCCAACCCCCCAGAGACAACCCAGGTTGCCGCTCGCGAATCCGCTGCCTGAGCATGTAGGAGTGTGGAACGCAGCGGGGCGGACCCGTCGAGACGTCTCCACCCACCACCGTCAGCGCCTCGAACCCAAGGGACTGAGCACGGTCGGCGTATATGAGGCAATGCTCTATCGTGTGCTTACACGTGAGAAACGGAACGAGTCGCGAGAGCGGCACATCCGAGCCGACGTTGGCCGCAAGATGCCCGAGATTCTCCTCCTCCCGCAGTCCGACCGCATCATCCGTCAGGAAAACGAAGGTGTCCTTGAGCGTGAGGTGGCGGATGGAGTGGTTGAGGTCGATCCAGCTGTCCATACCCTCGGCGGCGGACAGCCCACGGCGTGGTGGCCGAAGCTCCACCGTGATGAGTGGCCCCGGACGCCGCAGACGCTCCACCAGCGCCGCGGTCATCCCTGCCCTCCCACAAGACCCCCGAGCTCGTCGGGGGACACGGGTAATGCTGCCGTCAACACCTCATGTCCTTCGGCCGTCACGACCACAACGTCTTCGATCCGGATCCCGATCCCCACATAGTCATCCATGACCGCGGAACCCTCGACTTCGTCCGAAACCCCGAGACCCTCGAGCGGGTCTTGGAAGTACAGCCCCGGCTCCACGCTCAAGACCATTCCCCGCTCCAACACCCGGGACACACCGGCGTGGGCGTAGTCACCGACATCGTGCACGTCGAGTCCGAGCCAGTGTGATGTCTGATGGGGAAAGAACTGCTTGTAGGCCTCGGTATCGATCACGTCCGCCTTGCTCCCTGCGAGAACGCCGAGATCGAGGAGCCCGTCGATGAACACGTCTCGCGCCGTGTGATGGATCGACTCTACCGTCACACCGGGGTGAATACCTTCGATGGCCCGATCGTGCGCCTCCAGCACCAGATCATAGATGACTCGCTGGGGCGCCGTGAACGATCCGGATACCGGGAACGTACGGGTGACGTCGCACACGTAGAGGTCCGTCTCGGCACCGGCGTCCACGAGGACCAGGTCCCCGTCACACAGGCTGCGGTTGTTCTCCACGTAATGAAGCACGCACGCGTTCGCGCCCGAGCCCACGATCGTGGGATAGGCGGGGCCCCCAGCCCCTTTTCGACGAAAAGCCCCGTCGAGGATCCCCTCGAGCTCCCACTCGCCCGCCCCGGGGCGCACGGCGCCGAGCATCTCGGTAAACGCCTCGACCGTAACGGAGGCAGCCCACCGCATGCGCTCGAGCTCGTCCGGGTGTTTCGTGAGCCGTTGTGGATCCAGCAACCGCCCGGGATCGATGATCCCGTAAGGCCCAACGCCCTTCCTGGCACCTCGCAGCCGGGCAGCCTGGAGAGCCTCCATCACCAAGCTCTGAAGAGGAGATTCGGCCCCAATCCGGAAGTACATACCCTCGGCTTCCGCGAGCAATTTGGGAAGGTGCTCGGAAAGCAGGTCGTTACCATAGGTCGTATCGGCACCGAATATCTCCTGTGCCCGCTCCGGCCCGAACCTCTCTCCGCTCCAGCGCTCTTCCTCGGGACTCCTGACCCGTACGAAGAGTACGAAGTCGCCGTCTTCACCACCGGGACGAAGCACGGCCACGGCCCCAGGCTCCGTCACTCCGGTGAGATAGAAGAGATCGCGGTCCGGCCTGTGTCGGCCCCCGGAAGCGTCCGGGTCGGAGCACAACACCAGAGCGGAACCGTCCAGATCCGCCAGCACGCGCTTGCGCCGCGCGGCGAAAATGTCGGGTGAAAACCCCCGCATCGGATCAGGACCGTTCTTCACGCCTCGTCTCCACGGTGGAATTCACCCCTCGGAAGGTATGGCGCCCGCCACGGGGGCAGCCACGACGGTAGCCAAGGCGGCAACCACGGCAACCGCCTATTGCCTGCCGCCGCTCACGGTGGGGGCCCGCTCGATCAGCCAGTGCTCGAACCAGCTACGGATCCGCTCGAGTCGGTCTACCAGCAGCCATGGCTCGCCCGTCCTGGATAACCCGTGAGAAGAACTCGGGTATCGCACCATCTCCACCGGCACGCCCAAGTTCTTGAGGGCCATGAACCACTGCTCCGCGTCACCGATAGGTGTCCGGTAGTCGTTTTCGCTGTGGATGATGAGCGTGGGAGCCGTGACGTTCTCGACGTACGAGATCGGGGACAACCGACGGTAGAGATCCCTCCGCTCCCACGGAGCGCCGTAGAACTCGTATTCGGTCAACGCCTGGGCGTCGGAGGATCCCCACCAACTCTCCCAGTTGGTGATGGAGCGAGAAGTGACGGCGGCTTGAAAACGGTCGGAAGTGGCCACAAGCCAGTTGGTCATGAAACCGCCGTAACTCCCGCCTGAGACGCCTACACGAGTCGAATCGGCCTCCGGGTAACGGGCCAAGGCAGCGTCTACGCCCGTAAGGAAATCCTCGCTGTCCATGACACCCCACTGCCCGCGGGTGGCATACATGAACTCGTGGCCGTAGCCACTCGACCCCCGAGGGTTGGAGTAGAGGACGAAGAAACCAGCAGCAGAAAGCACGTGGAACGTGGGGAAGAACGTATTACCGTACGCACTGTGCGGCCCCCCATGAATCTTCAGGATGAGGGGGTATGTGCCGCCGGCCGTGTAGCCCACCGGCTTGATGACCCATCCCTCCACCTCGACGCTGTCGCCGACCATCCACGTGAGCCGCTCTGGGGGCACCAGGGACACACGGTCCAGAAAATCTTCGTTGAACTCGCTCGCTTGCCGCTCGGCCGTTCCGTCGCCTCGGGCCACGTATAGTTCCGTGGGGGAGACGGCATCGGTGGCCGCGTAGGCCATGATATGTCCACGGTCGGACAACGAAACACTGGTGAGTCGCCGCTCACCGTCGGTCACTTGAATGACCGAGCCGCCCGCCGCGGCAACCCGAAAGAGATGGCGATTCCCGCGAATCGAAGCCGAAAAAAGAATGGCGGTACCATCCGCCGACCACTGGGGAGCGCCGGGCTGGAGGTCCCAGCCCTCAGTGAGATTGACGGGCACGCTCGTGAACCGCCCGTCGCCGCCCACGTCCACCACCATCAGATCTCTTTCCGCCCCGCGCTCGGCGGTGAAGACGAATGCCAATCGTGTGCCGTCGGGCGAGGGTGATGGCGAGCTTTCCGAGCCAGGGTTCGGAGTGAGCGCCGTGACGGAGCCGTCCGTCACGCGCACGGCCCAGATGTCCCCGGTGAGTACCTCACTGGATTCATCGTCTTGGTCCTGGTCTCCCGAGAAGTAGATGGTACGCCCGTCGGCCGACCAACCCACGCCGGACTTGTCGAACGGGAGCGTGGTCAACCTTCGTGGAATACCTCCCTCGGCCGAGACCAGATAGAGATCCTGGGACTCGCTCACGGAGAAGTGCGGACGCAGCAGGATCGTGCCGTCCTCCTTGTAACGCGTGGACGTTACCACACGCCCACTGAAGCGCTCCGGGTCCAGCGTGTTCGAAAGTGCATCCGGAGCAATCCAGCCGTCGCGCTCGCCAGTCTCCGTTTCCTCGGCGAGGGCCAGGTACGCGATCCACTCGCCGTCCGCCGACCAGACCGGAGCCCCCCGGACCCCCTCGATGTGGAAGGCTTCTCCACCGGGGCCCGAGACGCGGACGAACCATGTGGTGTTGTCGTCGTCCCCGCGACGCGAGGTGAACGAAAGAAGCGACCCATCAGGCGACCACTTCGGGGCGTACGAGTCCACCGTAGGAGCGCTGAAGGAATAGGGGTCACCCGACGGACGCCCGTTCTCGAGCGCCTGCATCCAGATCTCGCGCCCCCGGCGATTCTCCTCTTCGAGGGTCCGTGTCACGGTAAACGCGACGAGGTTGCCGTCGGGAGAGACCGCAACGTCACCTACGGTGACCAGATCGTAGTAGTCGGCTGGCTGAAAGCCACGCTGCTGCGCCGAGGCCGGCCCGGGCAGAGTCGCCAACAGCACCCACGCCGCGCCCAGCAGTCCGAGCGTTCTCGCTGGTGTCGCCTTCAAGCTCGTCTCCGTGTACTCATTCAGCAGCCTTCACGGCATAACGCCCGCAGCAGTTCTCGACCGATGCACCTGCAAAGGTATGGGGGATAGGAAATTGCCTCAAGGCGGACACCATCAGCATCCGTTCATCCCCGGGCACGCCAGCTGCAAGGGTGATGCCAGAGTCCTACTACCCTGGGCCGCGCGGTTGGATCTCCGGACCGACGCCGCGGTAAGAGATGGGTCTTGAGCCACCAGATTGAAGATAAGGATGGAGAAGTTGGGGATTGCCGGTCACAGCATCGACTCACGCGTGGGCCTCCACGCACCAGGACCGTTCCCACACCTAGCGCGGATGTTGTCCCTGGTCACCATTTTCTCAGGGTTCCTCGGCGCGGGCATACTCGTGGCCACCCCGCTGGGCGCCCAGGGCATTGCCGGAACTTTGGTCCAGACTGAGACCGGTGCTCCCATAGAAGGAGCCTCGGTCGTACTCCTGAACCGTAGCGGTGACCAAGTAGATTGGCGCTTGACGGACGCCTCCGGACGGTTCGGCTTTCCGAGAATCCAAGCCGGAACCTACCTGTTGCGGGCAGATCGCATCGGCCACGCAAGTGTCCTGTCCGATTCGATTATGGTCGAGCCCGGCGTGACGACGGTGTATCGACTCGAGACTCCGGTGGAGGCGATCCTACTGGCCGGGATCGACGTGACGAGCAGCTCCCGCTGTGAACTCAGGCCCGGACGGGGCGCGTCCACAGCGGCGGTGTGGGAGGAGGCTCGCAAGGCCCTCGAAGCCACATCGAGAACCACCGACCTGGGCGTCTACCGTTACGTGATTCGTCACTACGAGCGGGAATTGGATGATCGAGGCCGCGAGGTGAGGAGCGAACAGAGCCGAATCCAAAGGGGGGTAATGGCCAACCCCTTCCTCAGCCTGAACGTCGAGATTCTACTCGAGAGGGGATTCATGCACTCCGACGGCGACGGGTTCGTCTACTACGCCCCCGACGCCGACGTGCTCCTGTCGGACCGATTCCTCGACAGCCACTGCATGAGTCTGACCGAGGGAGAGGGCGAAGCAGAGGGGCTTCTCGGCTTATCGTTCGAGCCCACGGAGAATCGCGGCGTCCCGGATATCAGTGGCGTCCTATGGGTGGACCCGGAGGACGCGGAGCTGCAGTGGCTGGACTACCGGTACGAATTCCTGAACGTTCCCAACTCGGACAGGCTCGGGGGCAAGATCCAATTTTACGGCCTGCCCAACGGGACGTGGATCGTACGCGAGTGGTATATCCGCATGCCGCTCCTCGAGGCTACGCTCGGGATAGACCAGCAAACGCGGCTCATCGGACTCAGGGAGCAGGGCAGTTTGGTTCTGAGTGTGAACAACCTCCAAGGGGACCTGGTGCTCGACTCGGGTGCGGGTATCATCGAGGGCGTCGTCCTCCTACCCGAGGGCTCGGATCCGGTGGTGGGGGTCGTCGTCCTATTGGACGACAGCACGCGAGTCACGACCGACGAGGATGGCCGTTTTCGGTTTACGGCCTTGGCGCAGGGATATCACGGCCTGAGAGTGTTCAACCCGGTCCTGGACTCACTCGGTCTGTCGGCGGAACCGGTTTTCTTCGAGGTGAGCGCGGGTGAGGTAACCTCGGCGAGCCTCCGATTCTCCTCGATACAGACCGTGCTGACGGAGAAGTGCGGTCCGGTCGAGCGCCCGGGTTTCGAGGGTATCCTCACGGGATTCGCGCTGGATGAGAACGGCGACCCGCTGCCCGGCGCCCGGGTGTCGGTCGCCTGGGAGGAGTTCGAACAACAGGGCGGGACCTTCGGAACAGTCCACAAAGTGCTCACGACGTCGGAGCTCCCGGACGATGCACTCTTCCTGGTGTGCGGCCTCCCGAGGGACCGCGCCGTTGATCTCACCGTGGAGTGGAACGGTATCGAATCGCGGATCGACCGCTTTCAGCTGTCGCGAGCGCTACGCGTATCCCGCCGAAATATCACGATCCGGGGAGGCCGGTGAGGGCCGAAGGCGTCTAATTCTGTTCTGTGCTGCCCGCTGTTGATCTCGTGCCCTCTGTTCCTCTGGACCGCGCCGAAGTAGTGTGTGGGCTTCCTCAGTTGATAGGGACTTTTTCGAAACACAAGGGGGCGAAAGGATGAGAGGCAAATCGATGCTCGTGATGCCGGTTCGCATAAACGTTACGCATTGGGTCGTAACCCTCCTGACGGCCATCGCGATGGTTGGTCCGTGGACGTCCGAAATCGCAGCGCAGGAGCCGCCCGATTCGGTCATCCCCATGGACTCCATCGTGGTCACCGTCCTCCGGGCCACCGACGGACTGGGCCGCGCGCCCTACGCCGTCACGGTGCAAAGTGGGCGAGCCCTGCAACTGGGCAACACCGGCTTCTCGCTCGACGAGGCGCTTCAAGGAATCCCCGGCGTACAGATTCAGAATCGGTACAACTACACCGTGGGTGAGCGGATCTCCATCCGTGGCTTCGGCGCCCGGACTCCTTTCGGCGTACGTGGCATCACGACTCTCGTGGACGGGATACCGGCGACCATGGCGGACGGCCAGACGTTCTTGGACCATCTCGACATCGGGTCGCTCGGGCGCGTCGAGGTCCTGCGTGGGCCGTCCGCGGCCATGTACGGCAATGGCGGGGGTGGCGTGTTGAGCTTCCGGACAAAGGCACCGCCCGACGTACCCATCCGCGAGGAAGCCACGGCCATCTTCGGTGCAAACGGGCTCATGCGGCTTCAGAGTACGACGTCCGGCACGACGGGCGGGGCGGCATACCTCTTCAACATTGCACATTTGACGTACGACGGATTCCGGACCGTCGCGGACCCCGCCGATTTCACTGAGGAGCGCTCCGACAGCAGCTTGTTCGGGCTGACCAAGCGCCTGAACCTGAATGGCCAGGTCGGAATGGAAGCCGGTGGGGGACGGCTGCTCTTCACAGGCACCTTCATGGATTTAGACGGGGAGAGCGCCGGCGGGCTCAATCGGACCAAGATCTACACAGACAGTTCGCAAGACGCGCACGGCAACAACATCAGGCAAAACGCATCGAAGGATGTCTACCAGGGGCAGTTGGGAGCGACATGGACCGGGCCGGTCGCGAACCTCAACGCCCAATTCGTCGGATGGGGCCTCTTCCGCAGGATGGACAATCCCATTCCGCCATCGATCATCGATCTCTCGCGGAACGCTTTCGGCGCCCGTGCCATGGTATCCAACGAAAGCGGTGGCGATTCGGGCCCGGTCACGTGGGCGGCTGGCTTCGACCTCAATTTTCAGCGCGACGACCGGTTGGAATACGATAATAATGGCGGCGTGAAAGGTGCTCTGGAGAGGGACGAGTTCCAGACGGTCGGCGCCACCGGCCTCTTCGTTCAAGCTTCCGTCGGGCTCGGGGACCGTACTACGCTGGAGGGAGGGCTCCGTTACGACCGATTCAAATTCGAGGTCGAGGATCGGTTTCCCAACGGTGACGACTCGGGTGAGCGGGTGATGGACCAACTGAGCCCCACCGTGGGCCTCGTTGTGCGGGCAACCCCGGACCTGTCCGTCTTCGGTAACTTCGCCACCTCCCTGTCGACACCCACGACGGTGCAATTGAACAATTCTCAGTCTGGAACCGGCGGCATCAACTCTGACCTGGAGCCGCAGACCGGAAAGACCGGGGAAATCGGACTCCGTGGCCAGGCAGGCGGCATTTTCAGTTACGAAATGAGTGGATTTCTGTCCAAGCTCAAGAACGAGCTGATCCAGTTCCAGGACGCCGACGACCGCGACTTCTACGACAATGCCGGTGAGTCCACGTATCAGGGAATCGAGATGTCCGTTCGGGCGGCTCTTCCCGAGGGGATCTTCGGGCAACTCTCCTATACGTTCATGGACGCTAAGTTCGACGAGTACGATGTGGGCGGGAACGACTTTGCCGGTAACTTCGTCCCCGGAGTGGCCAGGAACCGTATCGAGGGGCTCGTGCGTTATAGTCGAGGCTTCGGGTACGCGGAAGTTCGCGGCGACCACGTTGGGAAGACCTACACCAACGACGCCAATGACCCCAACACGGCCGTGAAGAGCTACACGCTTTGGGACCT
>JADFNK010000130.1 GCA_022563405.1 Gemmatimonadota bacterium
ATGGTCGTGGGCACATGGCGGTTGTGCGGTTGATCCTGCGTCTCTCCTCCTCGCGACCACGGCTTCTGGCCGCGGTGCCCGCTTTGCTACGCCTCGTCGTCGGTCCTGGTCTGAACGCGCACAAGCGCCATGTGCGCGACCCGCCCCCCTTTCGGATCACCCTCCTCGGCGCCCATTATAACGACATGACAGGCTCGACCCAAAACAGAACCAAGCTCCTCGCCAGCGTCGGATTGGGCAAAAAAAGCCCGGCCTCGCGGGCCGGGCTTTCTCACCATTCTTCGGGCGTACGGCACGGAGCATGGTCGGGGCCGTGCCACCGGAGCCCGTCAAAGTGTCAGGTCATGCCATAAAAATAGTGACACCACCCACTGCACTTCCCGACAGCCCGAACAGTCGGGTCTGGCTCAACCGCCGCCGCTCACGGCGGCTTCCTTCAAAGCTTCGCCCACGGGTTCGTCCGAAGCTTCTTCGACCTCCGGATCATCCTCCAAGCCGATCGCAGCACGAACGCGAGCGTCCACTTCCCCCAACACGTCCGGATTTTCAATGAGGAAGTCCCTCGCGTTCTCTTTTCCCTGTCCGAGGCGTAGATCCCCATACGAGTACCAGGACCCGGATTTTTCGACGATTCCCTCCTCGACACCGATATCGATGAGCAAGCTCTCATGGCTGATTCCGACGTCGTAGAGAATGTCGAATTCGGCCTGCCTGAACGGAGGGGCGCACTTGTTCTTCACGACTTTTACGCGTGTACGGTTCCCGACGATATCCGTTCCATCCTTGATGGCGCCGATGCGACGAATATCCAAGCGCAAAGAGGCGTAGAACTTCAGTGCACGGCCCCCCGACGTCGTTTCGGGATTGCCGTACATGACGCCGATTTTTTCACGGATCTGGTTGGTGAAGATCACCGAAGTCTGGGAGCGGGCCACGGCACCCGTGAGCTTGCGTAGGGCCTGACTCATCAGTCGAGCCTGTAGACCGACATGCGAGTCACCCATCTCGCCCTCGATCTCCGCCCGTGGGACCAGAGCAGCCACCGAATCGATGACGACTACGTCGATCGCGTTACTGCGGATGAGTACTTCGGCAATCTCGAGCGCCTGCTCCCCCGTATCCGGCTGGGACACGAGCAGGCTGTCCACGTCCACTCCGAGCTTACGCGAGTACGTCACATCCAAAGCGTGCTCGGCGTCGATGAACGCGGCGATCCCGCCCGCCCGCTGGGCGTTGGCGATGACATGAAGGCAAAGGGTCGTCTTACCACTCGACTCCGGGCCGTAGATCTCGCTGATCCTCCCTCTCGGGATGCCACCGATGCCGGTGGCCGCATCGAGATTGATAGCCCCGGTAGGGATCGAATCGATTTCCACCCTCATGGCATCGTCGCCCATCCACATGATGGCGCCCTTCCCGTAGGAACGTTCGATCTGCGTGATGGCCGTCGTGAGGGCCTTCGTTTTTTTGTCGCTCAGGTCACGGTTTGCTTCAAGCGTCGCCATTCCGTCCTCTCAGAATTGGTGGGTCGGCCCCTTCGGCACCTATTGTACTACACCCGAAGATAAAGCGAAAGTCCTCTTGTCGGAGACCATTCATGCGACGGAAGATACGTGCCCTCTCCGGGCCATGGAATGTCGCTTCGAGACGATCGTGCCACCCCGAAGTAAGGATCGGACTCACCCTGAACCGCGGGTCATGCCGGATCCAGAGAGTACCGTTGCCACGCCCCGGGGCGTACCGGCAGATAAAGGATCTCTGGTGGCGCACCATCGACGCCCATGACAAAAAGTGGCACCGCAAGATGCTCACCCACCTGCCGAATGTCGCCACAATCCAGGCGAACCGCGGCGCCGATTCTGCCATACGGGCGCTCCTCGAACGTGATGGGTTCGCCAGACTCGAACCAAGCTCGGTTCGCCGCATACACGCCCGCGAGGCCAACGGTGGGTCGCAGTTCTCTCAGCGAAGTTCGGGACGGTCCGACCAGCGTGTCACCCGCTGATGTGAGAAGCACGTCGATCTGGTCCCCGGTCGAGAGACAGAGCACGACGGCTGTCCCAGCGGGCGGCGAGCGGCTCTCGACGATGGTGACCACCACGGTGTCGGGCGGGGCCGCCGGCAACACCACCACGTCGGGGTCGGGACGGTCGCGGAGTGAGGCTCGGCAGAGCCCGCGCCCACAGAGGGCCACGGAAGCGAGGAGGCCGAACTTGGTACTCCGATATACGGTGGTATTCGACGAGTGATTCACGCCGAGTACGTGGGCCCCCAGCTTCACGCCGCTCAAGTCCACTTGGGTCCCCACGTTCCAATCGAACCCATTGTACTCACTCATGAGGGTGAGCATCCGGCTGTCGGCCAACTCGAGATTCCATGCCACCCCGGCGAACCAGCCCCCGCTGTCACCGGAGCTATACCACTCCAGATCGTCCCCCTCTTTGAATAGCCCGTTTCCCCAACCCACCGTGAAGGAGAAGTCGTGATCGGGCAGAAAGGAGGAGGAGAGCCCGGGAAGATCCCAACCCGCCACCGCGTAAAAGGAAAACCCGGTGTTCATCTCGCGTGCGCCGAGCTGGCCGCGGACGCGGCGGTCAGCCCTTCCGAGACGGTTTGGTGCGTACTCGACCCCATCCCCGAAGTCGGGACTGCTCGCGTACCGGCCTCCGACCGCCAGTCCGATAGGCTGCGTCTGAGGGCTCAGAATCGAGAGCCGACCGAAAGCTCCCCAGAGCGTCCCTCCTTCCGCGGCGTCACTCAGAGATTGGAGATTGGCCCCGAACTCGAACAGATTGAAGAGCCCCAGGGCCGCCGCGAAGTCACCGTTCCAGCCCCCGAGGAAGGCCTCGGTTCCCGTGATATTACCCGAGGCGTCGGTCGTGACGTCGGTATCGTTGCTCGTCCAGAAACCGGAGTAGGTGACGCTCAATGCGCGATCCGCCAGAACGCCTGCCACCGGAATGTCCATGAGTCCCGAACCATGGCGAAGCGTACTCGGGACCTTGGTCGTCTGGCCGACCACGCCGGAGGCTACGATCAGGGCGACCGGAAGACCGCACGTCAGAAGGCTTCGGGGTCCGCGGCGGGGCTCACGTCGCACCATGATCTGTCCTACTCGTTGCCGAGGCGCTCCTCGACCCGCCGAAGCCGCCGGACGATCGAGATCACCCAGCCGAGAACGAGAAGCCAGACGATGGCGTACGCGGCGAATACGTGCCAGTAGGCGCGCCCGAGAGTCTGCTGGCCGAGGGCAGTGCCGGCTTGCGCCCACACCGGGCTCGCCTGCAAGAGAAGCACCCCCAGCAAAAGAGCCGTCGTCCATCGAGAAAACCGCTTCTGATCCATCATCAGCCCTCCACCGCCCGGGTACCCGCCAGAGTCGCGTCCCGAAGATCGAGTTCGCGTTCGTACCCCGCAACCGTGTACCGGGCAAGGAAAAGGGAAGCGAAGACCAGGCTGAAGGCGAGGAGCCCCACGCCGATCGTCGCGCCCATCGAGCCATCTAGATTCATCGGATTCTCGGCGCTGAGGATCACGGCCTCAGGGTGCAGAGATCGGAGCCAGGTGACGCTGACGTGAATCAGCGGAATATCGAGGACGCCGATGATCCCGACTACGGCCGCGAACCGTTTACCCTGCTCCGGGTTCACCGCGGTCCGCCTCACCATGAAGTAGCCCAGGTAGATGAACCAGAGTATCAACGCGAGTGTGAGCCTCGGCTCCCACTCCCACCACGTTCCCCAAGCCACCCGTCCCCACAACGGGCCCGTGAGCAGACCGATGGTCGTAAACACCATCCCGGCCTCCGCCGCAGCCACCGCCGCCCGATCGAGGCGCTCGTCGCCCAGCCAAAGGAACACGGCGCTACAAAGACCGACGATTCCGAACCCCAGGAAGGCAATCCACCAGGCCGGGACGTGGATGTAGAAAATCCTTTGGACGATCCCCATCGTCGCCTCGGTGGGCACCCAGAAGAACACCATCCAGTGCAGCACTATGACGGTCAGGACCCCTGATGTGCCCAGGACACCGATCGCCCATCGGGTTTGCTTCTGACTCATGTACCCTCCTCGAGGGCGGTTGAAGGACCCCACATTCGTGTCTTACTCCTCGATCACGAACCGGAACAACCAGGCGCACGCGACCGTGAAGATGATCGCGAAGGCCGCCAGCATCCTCAAGTCTCCACTGACCTCCGCGACGGGTCGCCCCGCAAACAGCCGGTCCGTCGCCGTGGCCCCGAAACGTAGGACGGGAACCAGGAGAGGAAAGACAAGCACCGGCAGCAAGCTCTCGCCCATCGAGCTTCGAGTCGCCATCGCGCTGAAAAACGTCGTCAGCGCGACGAACCCCAGAACGCCAAAGGCCAGAACCCCCACCAGGGTGACCACACTCCCCGAGAACCGTAACTTGAAGAACGCTAAGAAGACAATGAATACCAGAACCACCATCACCGACATCAAGACGAAGTTCGCAAGAACTTTGCCCAGGTAGAGGGCATCGAGAGGAAGGGGGCTCTGGAGAATTCCGGTGAGGGCGCCATCCTGCTCCTCCAGCGAAAACGTCCTGCCCATTCCGAGCATTCCGCCGAAGATAATGGTCATCCAGATCAGTGCGGCGGCGATCGCCTGCGGCTGCACCACCGCCGTGTCGATCGAAAAATTGAAGAGGACGCCGATCAAGACCACGAACGCCCCCATCGCAGTGAGCCGCTCGTAGGTTCGAAACTCGAGCAATAGATCCTTGCGGGCGATGGTCCATACCAGAGCAACGTACGCCCTCATGCCGGATTCTCCACCGCGTCGTGGTACAACACCTCCAACCCCGCGAGATCCAGACTTGCCGCGTCGGTCACCGACGAGAAACGTCCTTGAACCTGAATGGCAACTCGATCGGCTAACTCCAATCCCTGTTTCAGGTTATGCGTTACGAGAACCACGGTCCGGCGTCCATCCTTGAGCGATGACAGCTGCTCGCGGAGCACGGCTGAGGCGTGCGGGTCGAGTCCCGTATACGGTTCGTCGAGGAGCACCACCTCGGGATCATGGAGGAGCGCCCGCGCGAGCGCCACCCGCTGCTTGAGTCCACGAGAAAGCTCACGCACCGGCGTCCGTGCCCGATCCGAGAGTCCCATTGATTCCAAACGCTCAGGAATCCGTATCTTCAAGTCGGTGAGGCCGAACAGCCGGCCGTAAAACTGTAGGTTCTCCGTGGTGGTGAGTTGACCGTACAAGAGCGACTGGTGGGATACGATGCCGACCCGGTGCCTCCAGTCCCGACTCGCCACATCCGCCAACGCTCCCGCCACGCGAACCTGTCCGGAGTCCGGCCTCATCACACCGCCGAGCATTCGAAGAAGTGTGGTTTTCCCCGCTCCGTTAGGGCCGAAGACCGTGAGCAACTCGCCGGGTTCGAGTTGGAAGCTTACGCCGTCGACCGCACGGAGTCCTCCGAAACTACGGACGAGGCCCACCGCCTCCAGCCCGAAGCTCAACGCCTCACCCTAGGAGGAAACCGGGTTTCCGGCCGTGGTGGCCACCATGACCATCCGTTCGCCGCAGCCCGTACAGAAGCGACTCTTCTTCACATTCAGGTGCCCACATCGGGAGCAAGTGCGGCCGTCCGCCATCCCCTTGCGTACACGTGCGATCTCGGCTTCGAGGCGGTCGCCCTCAGCGTTGGGGGAGGCGCCCTCGGCGGCTTTGGTACGCTTGGCACCCTTCACGGCGGGACCTTTCGACTGCTCTATGGCCCCGTCCGTCGAAGGCCCTTCGTCCGCGGCGTGGCCGGCGGCGCTTTCCTCTTCCATGGCCTCCAGTGCCTGACGAGCCAGATCGGACTTGAGAAGCTGGTAGTCCTCCTGGTCGATTTTCCCGGAGCGGTAGTCGTACTCGGCATCCCGAAGCCCACGGAGGGCGGCCTGCTTTCGGGCGTCGACCTCGGTGACCTCGTCGTCCGAGGGCCCCATCCTGGCCCAGTCCCCCCGAAGGACCGGCAGCATGACGAAGAGGATCACGCCGGCTGAGACGAGAATCACGCCAACGATCAACCCCACGTCATCGGCCCACGTCGTCAGCTTCCTGCGGCCAGAGCGGGCCGTTCGCCTCCAGTCTTGGGCTTGGAGCGTGACGCAGGCCTGGTCGATCCGCGCGAGGGCCACATCGCGATGATCCCACCCAAGCTGAGGACGAATCCCCCGTACCAGATCCAACCCACCAGTACGTTGACTTGCACCTTGAAGGTCGCACGCTGAGCCCCGGCATCATTCTCGAAGGCTCCGTCGAGATCGTTCACGTTCTCGAGGATGAGGTAGAGGTCCTCGAGGAAGTAGGAGTTGACCCCCACGTTCGTGATCGGCGTCTCCTCCCACTTGAAGTAGAGGACCTTCTCCGCCGTGAGGGATTTGATCGGCTTGCCATCCCGCTCGACGGTCATCAGCGCCACCGCCTGACGCAGCATGTTCTCGCCCCGAGGCGACGACAGTCCCTGGTAGGTGAGCACGTATTCGTGCCCGAACGGAGACTCGATGGTG